>NZ_JAAKUM010000016.1:0-154681 GCF_049175135.1 Aeromonas sp. 600724
GGAAAAGGCGTAAATATCAAAGTGTGTTTGTATGAGGCCCTGGGGCGCCCCATGCAACACGTAATTGGGACATAGCCTTTTTTTTGCCTGCAAGCCGCAAACCGGTAACAAACGCGCAAAAAAAGGCCCAACTAGCATGGTGCAGGTTGGGCGAGACTTAATGTTTAATTGCAGTGGCATAGATATAGAGTCCTGCTTTTTGACTAAGTTCCGCCCACTTTGCTTTTTTCATCGAAAAACATTCCGCTAACACTCATTCACATTCTCTTGACACTTCACGTTATGAAACGTACTTTTTAAACATTCGTTTAAGTGAGGTGTCCAGTGAGTAAAATCGATACCAAAAACCGTATTCTCGACGCCGCTGAAGTGCTGTTTGCCGAGCGGGGATTCGCCGATACCTCTTTGCGTCTGATCACCAGTGAGGCCGATGTCAATCTGGCATCGGTGAACTATCACTTCGGCTCCAAGAAGGAGCTGATCCAGGCGGTGCTCGACCGCTATCTGAGCCTGTTTATGCCCGATCTGGATGCGCGCCTGCGGGTACTGATGGAGCAGGAGCAGCTGACCCTGCTGCAACTGTTTGAAAGCTTTGTAGAGCCGCTGATGAAGCTCTCGGCGGTGCGGGCCAACGGCCCGGCCATCTTCATGCAGTTGCTGGGGCGCGGCTATATCGACAGCCAGGGCCACCTGCGCCGCTTTATCACCGCCCACTACGGCGCCATTCTGATGCGGATCACCCAGGCCATCTCCAAGGCCAATCCGGCCCTGTCGCCGGCAGATCTCTTCTGGCGCCTGCACTTCACCCTGGGCACCGTCGTATTCACCATGGCCTCTGCCGATGCCCTGCGCGACATCGCCCTGGCCGACTTTGGCCAGCAGCTCGATGTAGAAGGGCTGGTGCGCAACGTTATTCCTTATCTGGCGTCCGGAGTCGGGGCGCCCGTGGAGTCGACCAGGCTCTCCCTGGCCGTGTAACAACCAACAATAAATCAACGGAAACAGTGAAATAGAAGGAACTTCGGTATGATCACATTGCTTGTCCTGCTGGTGCTGGCGATAGCCGTTGTGCTCGGCGTACCCTCCATCCGTAAAAAGGTGGTAACCCGTCCGGTGTTCGGCATCTTCAAAAAGATATTGCCGCCCTTGTCAGCCACCGAGCGGGAGGCCATGGAAGCCGGCTCCGTCTGGTGGGATGGCGAGTTGTTTCGCGGCAACCCCGACTGGAAAAAACTGCACGGTTACGGCAAGGCCGAACTGACCGCAGAGGAGCAGGCCTTTATCGACAATCAGGTCGAAACCCTGCTCGCCATGGTTGATGACTTCAAGATCGTCAACGAAACCAAAGACCTGCCGGAACCGGTGTGGGACTATCTGAAGAAGGAAGGCTTCTTCTCCCTGATCATCCCGAAATCCTATGGCGGCCGCGAGTTCTCGGCGATTGCCAACTCCACCATCGTCACCCGCATCGCCACCAAGAGCCTGAGCGTGGCGGTCACCGTCATGGTGCCGAACTCCCTCGGCCCGGGCGAGCTGCTGATGCACTATGGCACCCAGGCCCAGAAAGATTTCTGGCTGCCGGGGCTGGCCAATGGCAAAGAGGTGCCCTGCTTCGCCCTGACCGGGCCGGAAGCGGGCTCCGATGCGGGCGCCATTCCTGACAAGGGGATCGTCTGCAAAGGGATGCACAAGGGTGAAGAGGTGCTAGGTATTCGCCTCAACTGGAACAAGCGCTACATCACCCTGGCGCCGCGCGCCACCGTGCTGGGACTGGCGTTCAAACTCTATGACCCGGAAAAACTGCTGGGTGACAAGGAAGAGCTCGGCATCACCTGTGCCCTCATTCCCACCAGCCACCCCGGCGTGCGCGTCGGCGATCGCCACTACCCCATGGGTCTGGCGTTCCTGAACGGCCCGACTTTCGGCAAGGATGTGTTCATTCCGCTCGACTGGATCATCGGCGGCCCGGATTACGCCGGTCGCGGCTGGCGCATGCTGGTCGAATGCCTCTCCGCCGGTCGAGGCATCTCACTGCCAGCCCTTGGCACCGCCTGTGGTCACATGGCGAGCCGCACCGTGGGCGCCTACTCCTATGTGCGCAAGCAGTTCGGCATGTCCATCGGCAAGTTTGAAGGGGTGCAAGAGGCGCTGGCTCGCATCGGCGGCCTCACCTATCAGCTGGAAGGGGCCCGTCGCATGACCGCCGGTTCCCTGGACTTGGGTCAGGCACCGGCCATCGTCACCGCGATTTCCAAGTACCACATGACCGAAATGGCGCGTCAGATCATGGATGACTCCATGGACATCCACGCCGGTCGTGCCATCCAGCTCGGCCCGAAAAACTACACCGGCTACGCCTACATGGGGATTCCGGTGGCCATCACGGTGGAAGGGGCCAACATCCTGACCCGCAACTTGATGATCTTCGGGCAGGGTGCCACCCGCTGCCACCCGTACGTCTTTGCCGAGCTGGAAGCGGCGGCCGATACCGACGTGGAACGCGGTCTCGAGAAGTTTGACGCCCTGCTGATGAAGCACATCGCCTTCGGCGCCGGCAACTTCTTCGGTTCCCTGTTCCAGGGGCTGACTCTGGGTCAGTTCAACAGCGCGCCGGTAGCCGGTGAAACCGCCCGCTACTACAAGCAGTTGTCTCGCATGAGTAAAGGGCTGGCGCTGTGCGCCGACGTCTCCATGCTGATGCTGGGTGGCGATCTCAAGCGCAAGGAGATGATCTCCGCCCGTCTGGGTGACGTGCTGAGCCACCTCTACCTGGCCTCCGCCACCCTCAAGCACTACGAGGATCAGGGCCGCATGGTATCCGATCTGCCGTTCGTGCAGTACGCGGTGGAGCGCAACCTCTACCTGATTGGCAAGGCGTTCGAGGGCTTCTTCCAGAACTTCCCGAACAAGGTGGTGGGTGCTGTGCTCAAGCGGGTGGTATTCCCGTTCGGTGTCGGTTACAAGATGCCGGCAGACGATCGCTGCCACGCTATCTGCCTGGCCATGATGAAGCCGGGCGAGTTCCGCGACCGTCTGACCGCCCTCTGCTATGTGGGCAAAGACGAGGCAGATCCGGTCGGCCTGATGGAGCGCGCCTTCCAGGCCATGGTCGCTGTGCAGCCCTACGAGAAGAAGCTGGTGCAGGCCCAGAAAGAGGGCAAACTGCCCCGCAAACTGGCGCTGCCGGAGCTGGTTGCCGCCGCACTGGCCGTTTCCATCCTGAGCAAGGACGAAGCGGACAAACTGCTGGCCGCCGATGCCCTCCGCTACGAAGCGATCCAGGTAGACAACTTCGCCCCGGGCGAGCTGGAAGGCTTCTCCCAGCAAGCAAACAAGCAGCCAAACAATGTCGAGCACGCCGCCTGATCCCTTGGCAAACCAGTACCAAACCGGCCCTCGTGGCCGGTTTTTTGTTTGTTAACCATGCATTTACAAGCCGGGAGAATTCCAGTTAAATGCTTGAGTCCCTGTTGCAGGGTCTTTGGAAGCAAGGCCAGCGGAATGGCCGATAACAACAACTCAGGAAGAGTGAATGAACCTCGCCAAAACGGCGATCGAACGCCCCATCTGGGTGGCGGTCTCGATCGTGCTGATTTTCCTGCTGGGCCTGCTCAGCATCCGGGGACTGCCGATCCAGCTATTCCCCGACATCGACCGTCCACACCTCAACATCTCGGTGAGCTGGCGTTCAGCCTCTCCCCAGGAGATGGAGTCGGAGATCACCGATCCCATCGAGCAGGAGATGCAGGGGGTGCAAGGGCTCAAGAGCCTTGTCAGCAACAGCTATCCCGGCTTTACCGAAATCGACATGGAGTTTGCCCTCGGCACCGACATGCAGCGGGCCCAACTCGATGTGATTTCGCGACTGAACCGGGTCTCGGGATTGCCGGACAAGATCGGCGGCCCCTACGTCAACAACTACAGCAGCAACGACACCCTCACCTTCTTCTTCATCCAGCAACTGCCCGGCGCCAAAGGGGTGATCGATGATCATCAGGCGTTGATCGAGGCGCGGGTCAAACCCGAGCTGGAGCGCATCGAAGGGGTCTCGACAGTCTCGATCGAGGGGATCAACGAGCGCCAGATCCAGATCCGTTTCGACCCCTATCGCGCCGCCGAGCTGGGAGTGGAGATCCCGGTGCTGGCCAGCCGGGCCACCACCGGCTGGGACGTGTCGGCCGGTACCCTCGACATCGGGCGCTGGGAGTACAAGCTGCGCTTCGCCGGTCGCTATGATGTCGAGACGCTGGGGGACAAGGTGGTGGACTGGCGCGATGGCTTGCCCATCTATCTGCGGGATGTAGCAGAAGTAAGGGTGGCCAGGGAAGAGAACCCGGTGCTGCGGATCCAGAACGGCAATACCGCCATCGCCGCCCAGATCTTCAAGGAGAGCGGTGCCAATGCCCTGGCATCCCTTGAGGCGATCAAGGCTCGGGTGAACGAGCTCAACCGCGAGGTGCTGGAGCCGGTCGGGCTGCACATGGAGCAGTCGTTCGATGCCTCCCTCTACATCAATCGCGCCGTCAGCATGGTCACTGCCAACCTGGGGCTCGGGGTGCTGCTCTCTTGCGCCATCCTCTGGCTCTTCCTGCGCCAGCTCAAGGCGACCCTGATGATTGCCCTCGCCATCCCCATCAGCATCATGCTCACCTTCTGCCTGCTCAAGGTGATGGGTCGCACCCTCAACATCATCTCGCTGGCGGGCATCGCCTTTGCCGTCGGCATGGTGCTCGACGCCGCCATCGTGGTGCTGGAGAGCATCTACCGACGCCACGAGCGGGGGGATTTGAGCAAGGCGGAGGCGGCGCTCGAAGGTACCCGTCAGGTGTGGACGGCGCTGGTCGCCTCCACCCTCACCACGGTTGCCATCTTCTTGCCGGTGCTGCTGCTCAACGATGTGGAGGGTCAGCTGTTTGCCGATCTGGCGCTCACCATCGCCTGCGCCGTGACGGTCTCCATGCTGGTCGCCGTCATCGTGCTGCCTGCGGTGGCGGCGCGCTGGATGGGACATGAAACGCTGACCGACCCCTATGAGTCGCTGTGGCAGCGCACTACCCGTCACGTGATCCGCTGGACCTCGACCTCACGCCAACGCTGGACGGTCATCACCCTGATGATGAGTCTGCCGGCACTGGCCACCTGGGCGCTTCTGCCCAAGATGGACTATCTGCCGGACGTGAAACGGGACGCGGTGGATGTCTGGATGAACTTCACCCCCGGGGTCAATCTCAAGGCCCAGCGCGAAGAGGTGATCGATACCCTGATCACCCGCCTCGCCCCCTACATGAAGGGGGAGAAAGAGCCTGCCCTCAAGAACTACTACATCTTGCGCTACCCGGGGGGCGCCCAGATTGGCGTGCGCCCCAAGGACGAGACCCGCATCAAGGAGCTGGAGAGCCTGTTGATGAAACAGCTGCTGGTGGGTATTCCCGACACCCGGGTGTTCGGCGGTCAGGGGTCGCTGTTTGGCGGCTTTGACAGCGAGAACGGCGTCTCCCTGCTGCTGCAGGGAGGCAACCTGCCCGAGCTCTATCAGGCGGCCCGTGCCAGCATGGGGATCCTCAGCAAGGACCTGCCGGGAGCACAGATCCGGCCCGAGCCGAGTCTCGACTTCACCGCCCCCGAGCTCAAACTGGTGCCGCAAGATCGGCGCCTCGCCGAAGTCGGTTGGGATCGCACGCCCCTGCCCACCATCATCCAGACCTTTGGCGACGGCTTGCGGGTTGGCGAGTATTTCGACGGCGAGGATCGGCTCGACATCATGCTGATGGGGCAGAGCTCCGCCAATCCGGACGAACTGAAGGCAGTGCCGCTGGCCACCCCCTCCGGGCGCATCGTTCCCCTTGGCGAGCTGCTGCGGGTGGAGCATGACATGGGCCCGGCCAGCATCTTCCGGGCCGATGGGCGGCGCAGCATCATCCTGCAGATAGCGCCCCCGGCGGGTATGACCATGGAGCAGGTGATCGACACCCTGAAAAACCGCAGTTTTGCCGCCATCCGCCCCCTGCTGCCCGCTGGTGGCGAGCTGCGCATTGCCGGCAATGCCGACAGCCTGCAACAGGCGCTCGACAATCTGGGGACCATCTTCCTGTTCGCCGTGGTGATCCTGCTGGTGCTGCTGTGGGGGGTGTTTGCCTCCCTCAAGGATGCCCTGCTGGTGCTGCTCACCCTGCCCCTTGCCTCGGTTGGCGGCGTGCTGGCGCTGCAGCTGAGCGGGTTGCTGGTGCCGCTGCCGATGGATCTGCTCACCATCATCGGCTTTGTCATCCTGCTGGGACTGGTGGTCAACAACGCCATCCTGCTGGTGCATCAGACCCGCACCGCCGAGCGGGATGGCATGAGCCGCCAGCTGGCGGTGGCCGATGCCCTGCAAAGCCGGATGCGCCCCATCGCCATGACCAGCCTCACCAGCATCTTCGGCATGCTGCCGCTGATGCTGAGCCCGAGCGAGGGGAGCGAAATTTACCGCGGGCTCGCCACCGTCATTGTCGGCGGCATGAGCTGCAGCACCCTGTTTACCCTGATCCTGTTGCCTGCCTTCCTGCGTCTCGGAGAGCAGGTGGCGATCCCACAACCCCTGCGCCAGCGGGCCTGAGCAAGGAGCTCATCGATGACACATATGATTACCCGAATGTTGGCTGGCGCTGCGCTGATTGCAGGCAGTGCGCTACCGGTATTGGCCGATCAGGGCAAGATGGTGACCCTGGCGGATGTAACCCAAGGGGATGCGGCCGCCAATATCTGGGTCAGCGGCACGGTGGCGAGTCGCCAGCAAGCAGCGCTCAGCGCCGAAGTGAGCGGCCGGGTGGAGTGGATCGCCGAATTTGGCAGCCGGGTCAAAAAAGGGGATGAGCTGCTGCGCCTCGACAGCGCGGCGCTGCGCCTCTCGCTGGAGCAGGCTCGCGCCGAGCAGGCGAAATGGCAGAGCAACCTGCGCTTCGCTCGCGCCGAATCCCAGCGGATCACCCGACTGCACCAGCAAAAGAGCGCCTCCCAAAGCCAGTACGACAAGGCCAGCTACGATGTGGAGCAGGCCGCGCTGGCCGAGCGGCTGGCCGCCATACAGGTAAACCAGATTGAAGAACAGCTGCGCCGCAGCCACATCTATGCCCCGTTCGATGGCGTGGTGAACAACCACTTCATCCAGCCCGGCGAGCATGTGGACGCGGGCGAGCAGGCGCTGGAGCTGGTCAACCCGGATCAGCCGGATATCCGCCTGCAGGCCCCCATTCTCTGGGCCCAACAGCTGGCGCCGCAAACCCGGCTGCGGGTGGAGGGGGAGCAGCTGAGCGGTCACGGCGTCTATTACCAGCGAGCCGCCAGCGCCGATCCCAAGTCGCGCCTCATCGAGCTGCGCCTCAAACCGGAAGCGGGCACCTTCATCATCGGCTCGCCGGTACGGGTTGCCCTGCCACTGGGGGAGCAACAGAGCATGCTGCTGCCCCGGGACGCTCTGGTGCTCGGCACCGATGGCAGCGTGGTCTATCAGGTAGCGCGAAGCGGCAAGGCGCTCAAGGTGAATCGAGTGCCGGTCACCGTGCTGTTTGGCGACAGCCAGCAGGTGGCGGTGAGCGGTGCCCTCAAGCAGGGTGATCGGGTAGTGGTGCGTGGCGCAGGCAGCCTGCAGGATGGCGACACCATAGAATTGTTCAAGGGGTAGCCATCCTGCAGGCTGGCCAATCTTTGCCCGCTTGACCCGGGATATACAGCCAAACGGGCCACAGTTTGCTATCTTGGCGGCCATCACTCGCGTTTAGAGCAATCAACACCCATGAGCATTATTTTGGGCATCGATCCGGGTTCACGGATCACCGGATACGGGGTTATCCGGGTCGTGGGCGGCAAGGCCGAATACTTGGGCTCTGGCTGCATCCGCACCGATTGCGGCGAGCTGCCGGAGCGCCTCAAACAGGTCTATGACGGGGTATGCGAGATCATCACCCAGTTCAAGCCCACCGAGTTTGCCATCGAGCGGGTCTTTATGGCCCGCAACGCTGACTCGGCCCTGAAACTGGGGCAGGCCCGGGGCAGCGCCATCGTCGCAGCAGTCAATGCCTACCTGCCGGTGAGCGAATACTCCGCCACCCAGATCAAGCAGGCGGTGGTCGGCACCGGCGGCGCCGCCAAAGAGCAGGTGCAACATATGGTGACCCATCTGCTGAAACTCTCCGCCACCCCGCAGGCGGATGCAGCAGATGCCCTCGGCGTCGCGCTCTGCCACCTGCACACCCGCCAGAGCCTGATCAAGATGGCCGGCCGCGCCAGCAGCTCGGTACGTGGCCGCTATCGCTGAGCCCTTGTGTCCCCCCACGGCTCGTCTCTGTGTCAGCAAATAAAAAACCGCCCCGGCTATCCGGGGCGGTTTTTTATATTTCCCCACATAACGGGGCCATCACTGATGGCCCCGTTATGTTTCTCATGTTGAATGGATTTGCTCTACCCCACCTCCCCCAGCGCGCCGATCAGGGCGTCGAGCCCCTGGTCAACCTTCGAGCGTGGGCAGCCGACGTTGAGGCGGATATAACCTGTACCTTCCGGGCCGTAGGTGTCGCCGCGCATGATGGCGACCCGGTATTTCTCCACCAGCAAAGTTTGCAGCGCATCCATCCGTTCGGGGGAGTCGATGCCAAGGCCGCGCAGGTCAATCCAGGCGAGATAGGTTCCCTCGGGCACCCGATAGTCGATGGCGGGGAAAGCCGCGTTGAGCCGCGCCGCCACATGAGCGAGATTGCCGTGCAGGTAGGATTTGAGCGCATCGAGCCAGCCAGCACCGTCCCGATAGGCGCTGATATGGGCCAGCACCCCGAGAATGGGCGGCGATGAGAGGCCGTGGGCCGCCTTGAGCCGCTGCAGATAGGCGGCCCGCGCCGCTGCGTTGGCGATAAAGGAGTAGGCGCCGCCAAGGGCGGGAATATTGAAGGATTTGGAGCCCGAGCTAACCAGCGCCCAGTGATCGTCCGGCGCCACCTCGCTCCACGGCAGGTAGCGGGCAAAGCTCACATCCATATGGATGTCGTCCGAGATGACCTTGACCCCATGGCGCTGGCAGATGGCGGCCATCCGGCCCAGTTCATCCCGCGTCCAGACCCGGCCGGTGGGGTTGTGGGGGCTGCAGAGCAGCAAAATCCGGCAATCGGGACGAGCGGCTTGCTGCTCGAAACATTGCCAGTCGATCTGGTAACTCCCCTCTGATTTTTTGAGCGGGCAAGGCAGCAGCACCCGATCGTTGGCAGTCAGCATATTGCCGAAGGCGTCGTAGGCGGGGGTGTGCACCAGCACTCCTTCGCCCGGCGCCGACCAGAGGCTCACCAGCTGGGCAATCACATAGATGACCGAGGGGCCGTAAACCAGCGTCTCGGGGTCGAGGCTCGCCCCGTAGCGGTGGGCAAACCAGTCGCTCACCGCCCCCTTGAAGTCATCGTGATTCCAGCGGCTGTAGCCAAATACTCCGTGCTCAAGGCGGGTTGCCAGGGTCTGGCGAATGCAGGGGGCGGTCTCGAGATCCATGTCGGAGATGGTAAAGGGGAGCAGATCGGCATGGCCAAAACGGTCGGCCACATAGTCCCACTGGGTGCAGTAGGTGCCGTGGCGGTCGACCACGCGGTCGAAGTCATAAATATCGTGCATGAAGTTTCTCCCTCCATAAACAGGAGACATATTGGGAGAGGCAAACAAGGGGGGCTTGCGCCCCCCGTTCGGTTCTTATTAGCCGCTTCAGGCCCCCATCAGGCTCTGCAGCTGGTTTTTCACCAGATGCACCTGCGGGCCGATCACCACCTGCAGGTTGTGCTCGTCGAGCTTGATCACCCCGATGGCGCCGTTTGCCTTCAATACCTTGTCATCGACCCGGCTCATGTCCTGCACCGACATCCGCAGGCGGGTGATGCAGTTATCGAGCGCCAGAATGTTATCGGCGCCGCCCAGGGCGTTGAGGATGATTTCACCGTTGTAACCGCTGTTGCCGGCCTTCTTGCCTGCGGGCTGGGCAGCTTCGCTGGTTTCAATCTCGCGGCCAGGGGTCTTCAGGTTAAAGCGGACGATGGCGAAGCGGAACACGCTGTAGTAGATGGCAAACCAGATGGCAGCCGCGACCGGCACCAGATACCACTTGGTGGCGGTGCCTTGAAGCACGCCGAACACCAGAAAATCGATGAGGTTACCATCGGTGTTACCGATGGTGACGCCGAGCAGCCCCATGGTCATAAAGCCCAGACCGGTCAGGATGGCGTGAATGACGTAGAGCACCGGCGCCACGAACAGGAACAGGAACTCCAGCGGCTCGGTGATGCCGCCGATGACGCAGGCCACCACGCCAGAGACCAGCAGCGCCTTGATCTTGCCACGATTTTCCGGGCGAGCGCAGTGATACATGGCGAGCGCCGCACCCGGCAGGCCGCCGAGGAAGGCTGGCATCTTGCCCTGAGAGAGGAAGGAGGTGGCAGAGACCGAGAAGCCGGAAGTGTCGGCGCAAGAGAGCTCGGCGTAGAAGATATTGAGGGCGCCGCTCACCTCGTGACCGCATACCAGCTGGGTGCCGCCCGCTTCGGTAAAGCGGATCAGCGCCACCAGAATGTGGTGCAGACCGAGCGGCAGCAGCAGACGCTCACCGGTACCGAACAGGAAGGGGCCGAAGGGACCGGCGTGGGAGATGAGCGCTCCGATACCGTTGATGCCGTCAGCAAACCAGGGCCAGACGAACGGCACGACCAAACCGACTACACCCAGCACCAGCGCGGTGATGATAGGCACGAAGCGGGCACCGCCGAAGAAGGCGAGCGCATCGGGCATCTTGTAGGTGTAGAAACGGGCGTGGAGCTTCGCGACGATCACCCCGACGATGATGGCCCCCAGAATCCCGGTGTCGATGGAGCTGATGCCGAGGATGGATTTCACCCCGTAGGCCTTCTCCGCCGCCGCGTCACCGATGACGTTGGCCACGGTGAGGTAGAAGTTGATGGAGAGGTTGAGCGCCGCATAGCCGACGAAACCGGCAAAGGCCGCGACCCCCTTCTCTTCTCGCGCCAGTCCGAGCGGAATGGCCACCGCAAACATCACCGGCAGATAGATAAAGGCCACCAGCCCCACCTTGGTCATCCAAAGGAACAGCAGTTGCAGCACGGTATTGTCGAGGAAGGGCATGCTCTGCTTGACCGCATCGCTGGTGAGCGAGCTACCGACACCGAGCAAAATACCCGAGAAGGCCAGCAGGGCGACCGGCAACATAAAGGTCTTGCCGAGGCTCTGCAGGAACTCCCAGATGGTGGATTTGGCTTGAGGCTTGGCCATGAAACGGCTCCTTGTGAATAGACAGCAATATCTGCGGCTGCCCTCCCCCGCTCGAGGCAATCTCGAAGCAATCTCGAAGCAAAAGGCGCGGGTCAGCATCAGGTTTTGCTGGATGATAAAACGTTTTATCAACTTACAAGTGCCGACAGGATCACAGAATAAGGGGGCTGGCTGGCAGCAGGATCCAAATTTGTGAGCCGGATCGGCCAGATGGTGATGTAACGTTTCACTTGAGCATCTGAGCAGGTATGCTGGGGCCTCGCTTTCAACTGTCCGTCGTCCGTTCGCCCTATGTCGCCCAAATCCCTCTCTGCCAAAGCCACCAAGATCACCGATGTCGCCCAGCGGGCGGGAGTGTCGGTCACCACCGTCTCCATGGTGCTCAACGGCAAGGGGCGCATCTCGCCGGCCACCGCCGAGCGGGTGCAACAGGCGATAAAAGAGCTCGACTACGTGCCCAACAGCGCCGCCGCCAACCTGCGCAGCCAGCAGTCCAATCTGGTGGGGCTGATCCTGCGCGACATCACCGACCCCTTCTATACCGAGGTAACCGCCGGGGTGAGCGAGGTGCTGGAGCAGCAGGGCTATCTGCTGTTTCTGACCCAGTGCGGCCACAGCCCGGAGCGGCTGCAGCAGAGCATTCACTCCCTGTCACGGCAGGGGGTGGCGGGCATCATCTTCAATCCGGTGCGCGGCGCGGCGGCCAAAACCCTGGAGACCCTGCTCGACTCCGAGCTGCCGGTGGTGTGCGCCGCCCGCTCCTACTATCGGGATGACGTGGACTTTATCGGCCCCGACAATACCCACGCAGCCAAGCAGGCTACCACTTACCTTATCGAGCAGGGCCACCGCCATATCGCCTACGTCGGCGGACGGGCCGACTCCCTCACCCGCGCCGAGCGGATCGGCGGCTACTGCGCCAGCCTGCTGCAATATGGCCTGCCCTTCAAACCGGAGTGGGTACTGGAGTGCGAGCGCACCCAGCGCAGCGCCGCCGACACCATCGCCCAGCTGCTGCACCAGCACCCCAAGGTGACCGCCGTGCTCTGCCACTACCCCGAGGTGGCGCTCGGCGCCATCTATGGCGTCGAGGCGAGCGGCCGCACCGTGGGCAAGGATAACTACATCGGCCAGCAGGTGGCCCTGCTCGGTTTTGACGACGTGGCGGAGGCCGAACTCACCTCCCCCGCTCTCACTTTCGTCAGCTCACCGGCCCGCGAAATCGGCCGTCAGGCGGCAAGGCGGCTGCTGACCCGGATGCAGCAACCCGAGCTCGCCCCCAACCGCCATATCATCACCCCCAATCTGCAGAAGCGGGAGTCGGCCTGAGCTGGCTGGGCGCACGAGCTCGCCCCACCCGCCATATCATCACCGCTCACCAGCAAACCGCAGAAACGGGAGTCGGCCTGAGCTGGCTGGGCGCCCGAGCTCGCCCCACCCGCCATATCATCACCACTCACCAGCAAACCGCAGAAGCGGGCATCGACCAGAGGCACACGGCTGCGGCGCGCGGGCAAATAACAAAGAGGGGGGCACAAAAATGTGAACCTGCTCACTGCGTCAGCAAGGAGAGATTGAGAGCCAAGTGGAGAGGAATATGATGGGCGCCAGCCTCTCTTCACGAGCCCATTTATGAGCACCCCGCACGACCAGAATCCGCCAACTGAAATCCATCGCTGTGATAAATGCAGGGAACGTACCCGCCATATCGTGGTGCTGGTCGCCCGCGATCACAGCCAGGACATCATGCCCAAGGATCCGCGCAAAACCTTCTGGCAAGCCTTTCGCTCCAGCAGCCTGACCAATGCGGTATTCGGCCAGACCCTCGCCTATCAGGCCACCCATGTAAAACATCTGATCTGCGAACGCTGCGGGGAGAAGTTTCTGGAGTATTGAGTGGCTGCTGCCCCTGACAAGAGGCAAAGCTCAGCTTGCGGTCGCCGTACCAAGCGGATAGATAGCACCCATTAAGTGAGTAATTTATTGATCTTTGGCAGGTATTTGCCCGACTGCGGTTTTACCCTGCCCCTCTCTCGATTAATATGCCCCACTTGGCAACCACTCTTGCAGAGATAACCCTGTGCAGCCGTTTCGCCATTCACCACATCGCCGGAAAACAGCAGCAGGCTGGAGGCTGTAATCCACGGGCGGTAGCGTGGTGTTTGTAGGTTGGTGCAGAGCGAAGCGAAGCCCAACAAGCGAGATATTGAAAAACATCGCGAACGTCCGATTACGCTGCGCTAATCGAACCTACAGTTCTGGCACAATAGGCTACACCGCTTATATTCGCCAACCAAAATGTGGATGGCTTCAATAACGACAATGTTTACCACCATTTCCAATGGGTTGTTAAAGTCGATGTAAACTGTTGGATAATTAATTATCATAGTGATTAATGGTAGGGATAGAAATATAGCCTTTAAAAAGTTCTTATCACATGCATATTTCAACTTATTAATCTATCCCACAGCATTTAGATATATTGAATTCTTTGTGAAAATTAAACCAGCAAATTTACAACCTCTCTTGTGAAAATACCCTAGGGATACTCACCTAAATTTAAAACGGAGTAATGAGGATGCTTCTAGCAAAAAACTGCTACAAAAAAGACAATTTGAAAACTGGAAAAACAATAAAGCTGGGTACGTTATATGAGTATAGAGATATAGAAAGTGATCAAATCGTCGATGATGGTGAAGGTAAATACTCTTTTGTACTCAATTTTGACGGAACAGTTGAGATTGAGCCTAAATGGTTCAATTTCATCCTACAGGGAGTAATTAGTGTAGGAGGAGATGAGAACCAACCAAGAATCATGGGGCGGATGAGCGCAGCCATAGAGAATCTTCATATTATTGAACGTACAGAAAAATCACTCAAGATACGGGACACTCGAGCAAGAATACATCGAGAAGCTCTTAACGGATTTATTTTTTGCGTATCACGCGTTAGAAAAAAGCGAGATGCTATTGGACTATTTCCAAATTACGATGACTGTTGGTATATGACAGCATCAAAAGCTCATAGCCTTGGAATTGAACTTTCAAAACTACTCCGTGCACGTATTCTATCCGGACGTCACTCAGGTAATCACATCGTCGATCAAAATATATCATTAGAAAATCTGTCAATTTACTGCCGACATGAACCTGTATCTTACTTAAGTCGTGAGGTTCATATATCTGACGCCAGCGACTTTACGATAGAACACTTTATGAAAAAAATTTCATATATGGCTTTTGTTAAGCCGCCATCTTTCTCCACAGAAAAGGAGTACCGATTTAGCTTCACGATTGTTGCTGGAGAGATGATCCTTATGCCTACAGTGAAAAATGTTATATTGAATGCTGAACACTTGGTAGATTGGACTGTATAACGACCTTGTTGCTCAAGGAATGTTTTTCCAATATCGGAGCATATTCTGATATTCGCGTAATAAACTCTACCTTCCGCTCTGTATTCGTTCCAACCGAATAAGCTGTCAATTCACTACGTTGATTGCACCTCTACTTTCCAGTCTCCAGATATCTGTTCCAGAAAAGAGCACTCATAGATGAAACGAATTCTGATTATTGGCAACTCGGGATCGGGCAAAAGCTGGTTGGCGGCTCGATTGGCTGAGGCGTTAACTATCCGCGAGGTCAATCTGGACCCCATTGTCTGGCAGCCGGGCGGCTTTAACCAAAAACGGTCTCAGCATGAGATTGACCATGCCATCCAAACACTTGCTCAAGAGCCCTCATGGGTGGTCGAAGGGGTATTTGGCGCCTTGGCCGAGCAACTGCTTGATGCCGCCGATACCCTGCTTTTTCTGGATCTCGACTGGTCGGTATGCCGTGATTCACTGCTATCGCGCGGATCACAAAGTGCCAGGCAACGGGATGCAGTGGCAGCCGAAGAGAGCTTTCAACAACTGCTGGTGTGGGCATCGGAATATGGGCAGCGAGCCGGCAAAAGCTCCCGCCAATTCCATCAAGAGCTGTTTGATCGATTCCCAAACGACAAGCACCGTTTCACGACTCGCACAGAGGTAAATAGCTATCTCACGCAACTGACCACTCATAGCTAACGGGGTAGAGGATGACGCAACAGGAGTTGGCGAAAATGGGGGGCGCTTCGGTAAATATCCAGCTGCTGGATGGCAAGCCCTGTATCAGAAAAAGCTGCGCATCGCCTGTCGAGCGCCATTTCTACCAACGCGCCGCACTGCATTTGAGCGGGCTCAACACTCCTTCCCTGCTCAAGGTCGAAGGGGAGACCCTGTTCCTTGAGCAGATCCCTCATCCGGTCACGCTCACGCAGCTGCACCACAACGAACAGACCTTTGCTCAGCTGGCCTGCCTGCATAACGCCAACTATCAGCCCGACTTTGCGGTGAAAACTCACGGCTGGTCGCTCGCCGACACCAACGAGGCGCTCTCTGTACTCTGCCTGCCGGAAGCGGTAAACGAGAAGATCCGCCATATCCAGCAAGTCGGCCACGAACTATTCGAGGAGTCATACCTGATTTCGGGCGATAGCAACGAGGGAAACTGGGGCACCCGCGACAATGGTGAGCTGGTGTTGTTTGACTGGGAGCGATTTGGTTATGGCAGTCCGGCCATCGATCTGGCCCCGCTGGTGCCGCGGATGGGTTCGCTGGCTGAATATGAAACCATCATTGAACGCTATCTGTGCTACAGTTCGCTGCTCTCTGGCGACCGGTTGCTCCGCCATCTCGTCATGGCCAAGTGCTGGCTGATTATTGAAGTCACCAATCTGCTGACCAGAAGGGAGAAGCCGCAGGCACAGCAATATCTGGAGTGGTATCGGCAACAAGTTCCCAACTGGCTGGAGTCGGTGGCGCATATTGTGTAGTCCGTAGGTTCGAATAGCGGAGCGTATTCGGACGTTCGCGTTATAACCTATCTCTTTTCAGCCATCCCTCTCTTGCCACCACACTTTCTTCCCAAACAACGCCCCTCTGCGCTCGCCCAGCCAATGCGATTGGCCTCCGCCATCAGGCGCATAAAAATCCTAATCCGCCCGACGAAACTGCGACTTTTTGTGAGAAAGGTCACATCTTATAACGCCTTAAAACCACATATAAATCCAGACCCCGCTGGTGATTAATTTATTGACATGACGCATTACAAACCTGATTTCGAGGCCAACCATAATCCATTTATCTGTTTTTAAAGAAAAAATCAGCAATGACCTGAAAATGGCGAGTCCCGCCTGAAAACGGGATCTTCATCACATCGCGTTTTACTGCGCACAAAAATCCAGTGATTAGCACATTTGTCCGATAGGGAGGGGACGAGCGAGCCACGATAATGAACAGGTCATTTTTATCCAGTACGTCGATACGTACTCACGCATAGCTTCCGTCACCGGAAGCGGGGAGAGCGCCATGATCACCACCTTGATCAATGAACATCTGATCAACCTCGATTTGAAAGCGACGCGTAAGGAAGAGGTCTTCACCGAGATGGCCCGCCTGCTGGCGTCGCAAGGCAAGGTCAGCAACGAGCTGGCCTTTATCAAGGATCTGTGGGCCCGCGAAGAGCTGGGTAATACCGGCTTTGAAGAGGGCGTGGCCCTGCCCCACGCCAAGAGTGCGGCGGTGTGCAATCCGGCGGTCGCCATCGGCATCAGCCGCAACGGCATCGAGTACGGCGCCGAAGATGGCAAGCCGTCCCACATTTTCTTTATGATCGCCTCCCCCGATGGCGGCGCCAACCACCATATCGAAGTGCTGGCCGAGCTCTCCGGCAAGCTGATCGAAGAGGGCTTTATCGCCAAACTGCTAGCGGCCAACACCCCGGCCGATGCGCTGGCGCTGCTGCTGACCAAGAAAGAGGAGCAGAGCGCGGCCCCGACCACCAGCAAGGGCTTTATCATCGGTGTCACAGGCTGCCCGGCTGGTATCGCCCACACCTATCTGGCGGCCGAGTCGCTGGAGCGCGCCGCCAAGGAGCTGGGTTATGAGGTGAAGGTGGAGACCAACGGCTCCATCGGCGTCAAGAACAGCCCGACCGCAGACGAGATTGCCCGCGCCACCGCCATCGTGGTGGCCTGTGACAAGCAGGTGGACATGGCCCGCTTCGCTGGCAAGCCGCTCATCAAGACCGGCGTGAAAGCCCCCATCAAGGATGGCAAGGGTCTGATCGAGCAAGCCCTGAAAGCCCCCGCCTATGTGGCTGGCAAAGAAGATAAAAAAGGTGAAGAGAAGAGCGCGGGTGGCAGTTCCGATCTCTATCGCTACCTGATGAACGGCGTATCGCACATGATCCCGTTCGTGGTGACCGGCGGTCTGTTGATTGCGCTGGCACTGGCCATCGGCGGCAACCCGACCCCGAGCGGCATGCAGATCCCGGAAGGGAGCATGTGGAACCAGATCCTCAACGTGGGCGTGGCCGCCTTCACCCTGATGATCCCCATTCTGGCGGGCTATATCGCCTACGCCATCGGTGATCGTCCGGCACTGGCACCGGGCTTTATCGGCGGCTGGATCGCCAACAACGGCAGCTTCTACGGCGCTGACGCCGGTACCGGCTTTATCGGTGCCATCATTGCAGGCCTGTTGGTCGGTTATCTGGTGCACTGGATTGCCACCCGTCAGTACCACAAGATGGTGCAACCGCTGGTGCCGATCCTGATCGCCCCCATCGTCGGGTCGCTCTTTATCGCTGCGGTCTTCATCTTCATCATCGGCGCCCCGATTGCCGACATGATGACTGGCCTGAACGCCATGCTGCTCTCCATGAGCGGTGGCAGTCTGGTGCTGCTGGGTATCGTGCTGGGTGGTATGGCCGGATTTGATATGGGTGGCCCGGTCAACAAGGTGGCGTTCCTCTTCTCCGTCGGCATGATTGCCTCCGGTCAGACCCAGTTTATGGGTGCCATGGCCTGCGCCATCCCGGCTGCCCCTCTTGGCATGTCGCTGGCGACCGTGCTCGGTCGCAAGCTCGGTATCTTCGATGCCTCTGAAATCGAAGCGGGCAAAGCCGCCGGTGCCATGGGTCTGGTGGGAATCTCCGAAGGGGCGATTCCGTTCGCCGCCCGTGACCCGCTGGCCGTTATCCCGGCCAACATTCTGGGCAGCATGACCGCCGCCGTGATGGCCTTCCTGTTCGGCATCACCAACAGCGTTGCCCACGGTGGCCCCATCGTGGCCCTGCTGGGTGCGGTCAACAAGCCGCTGCTGGCCCTGCTCTGCATGATCTGCGGTGCCATCGTCACCGGCGTGGTGGCGGTTGCCCTGAAAAAACTGCGGGTCAAGAAGAGTGACGAGGTGACCCTGGCCAAGGCGGCCTGAGTGCCCCCTCGCCATCGCGGCTCGTAAAACGTGACAAGAGGCCACCCCACGGGGTGGCCTCTTGTTTTTGGGATGGCTGGCGGGCCTTTCCCCAATATCGCCACCTGAGAATTGGTGGTCAATCAGCCCTCTCCCTTCACTTTTCCCTTAACTTCTCCCCTTACCTTTCCCTGGCTCCCTTCTGGCCAATCCATCCCACCTCCCCAGCCCAGACCAGCACTCGCACAGAGCGCCAAACTGGCTGAAATGGCAGCAATCCGGCATCAGCGGTGTGATGTTTCTCACGCTTTGTCCGCGAAAGCGCAAAAACTAGGAAAATTTCCTAGCCCCACTAGGGATGGCTCTCAAGCCATTTTTTGCCCCTCTTATTAGAGTCACCTCACCTGATGTCGTGACCCGCACCGCGACGGGCAATGTGCCCCGTCATCCCGTGCCGGGCCCGGGTTTATATGGATGGAGCGTCGAGCGCAGCAACGGCTGACAGCCCCGACGTTCCGTTCCCCCTTCCGTGGCGTGACCTCGAACAACCTATCTACAAATGAGGGGCGCGGCGGAAATACCGTCTATCTCGCAGAGGATGAACGAAGATGTTGAAATTGCTCCAACAGGTCCGGGTCCCCACCCTGGACCTGCCGGTCGAAGCCCGGCGCAAGCTCTGGTTCAAGCCGTTTATGCAATCTTATCTGGTTGTATTTATTGGCTATTTGACCATGTATCTGATCCGCAAGAACTTCAACATTGCGCAGAATGACATGATCCAGGAGTACGGTCTCTCCATGACCGAGCTTGGCATGATCGGCCTTGGCTTCTCCATCACCTACGGGGTGGGCAAGACCATCGTCTCCTACTATGCCGACGGCAAGAACACCAAGCAGTTCCTGCCGCTGATGCTGATCCTCTCCGCGCTCTGCATGCTGGGCTTCAGTGCCAGCATGGGCGGCACCGGTTTCAGCCTCTACTTCATGATCTTCTTCTATGCCCTGAGCGGTTTCTTCCAGAGCTGTGGTGGCTCGTGCAGCTACTCCACCATCACCAAGTGGACCCCTCGCAACAAGCGCGGCACCTATCTGGGCATGTGGAACCTCTCCCACAACGTGGGCGGTGCCGGTGCGGCCGGTGTGGCGCTGTTCGGTGCCAACTACCTGTTCGATGGCAACGTGCTCGGCATGTTTATCTTCCCCTCCATCATCGCGCTGATCGTCGGTTTTATCGGCCTGCGCTTTGGTAGCGATTCGCCGGAAGCCTATGGCCTGGGCAAGGTGGAAGAGCTGTTTGACGAAGTGGCGAGCGAAGAGGATATCGCTACCGAGGAGCAGCAGCTGACCAAGTGGCAGATCTTCGTGAAGTACGTGCTGCTCAACAAAGTGATCTGGCTGCTCTGCTTTGCCAACATCTTCCTCTACGTAGTGCGTATCGGTATCGACCAGTGGTCTACCGTCTATGCCCACCAGGAGCTGGGCTTCTCCAAAGACGTTGCCATTCAGGGCTTTACCTTCTTCGAAGTGGGCGCACTGGTCGGTACCCTGATGTGGGGTTACCTCTCCGATCTGGCCAATGGCCGTCGTGGTCTGGTTGCCTGTGTGGCACTGGCGCTGATCATCGCGACTCTGGGTCTCTACCAGCATGCGACTACCCAGTTCATGTTCCTGGGCTCCCTGTTCACCCTGGGCTTCCTGGTGTTTGGTCCGCAGTTGCTGATCGGCGTCGCCGCCGTGGGCTTCGTCCCCAAGCAGGGCATCAGCGTAGCCGATGGCGTCAAGGGCACCTTCGCTTACCTGATTGGTGACAGCTTCGCCAAGCTGGGTCTGGGCATGATCGCCGATGGCACCCCCATCTTCGGTCTGACCGGCTGGACCGGCACCTTCGCGGCGCTGGATATCGCAGCCGCCGCCTGTCTGGTGCTGATGGGTTGTGTCGCGGTCGCCGAAGAGCGCAAGATCCGCCGCATCAAGCGCGAACTGAAAGCCGCCGAGCTGGCTGCCCAGACCGCCTGATAGCCATAACAACAGACGCAGATTGTTCAGGGCCACCCACAGGGGTGGCCCTTGTTGTTTGGAGCAATCAGACACCCGACTGGCCCGGCATGAGCCTGCACTACCGTTCAAGGGACGGGCATATCCCCATCAAGATCCCACTTTTCATATGGACTTTTGGTAAAAGCCCCCCGCTGGCGCTATCTTGTTGCTCCCCCTTGTCAGCATCACAGAGAGCAGATGAAGATCGTCGCCGTCACCGCTTGCCCGACCGGTATTGCCCATACCTATATGGCTGCCGATGCCCTGCAAAAAGCCGCCACTGGGCTGGGACTCAAGATCAAGGTCGAAACTCAGGGCGCCATGGGCATGGAGAACATGCTGACCGCCCGCGATATTGCCAGCGCCGACCTGGTGCTGATTGCCTCCGATATCGAGATTGAGCAGAAAGAGCGCTTCCTCGGCTGCACCATCCATCAAGTGAGACTGGAAACCGTGCTGCTGGATGCCAACGCCGTACTCAAGGCCCTGCCGATCCCGGCCTGATGCTGACCCGCGAAATCACCTTCTACTGCCAGCAGGGGTTGAGCATCACCCAGGCCAAGCAGTTAAACCGGCTGGCGGGGATGTTCAAATCCACCATCCGCTGTGCCAACCTCACCCGGCGCCAGACCGTTGCCGCCAGCAACCAGCTCTCCCTGTTGACCCTCGCCACCCAGCCCGGCGATCTCTGCCAGTTGCAGATTGAAGGGTGCGATGCCGAGCTGGCCCACATGGCCTTTACCTGCTGGTGCGGGGAGCTGGGTCAACCACTGGTGCGCCCGCACACCGCCGCACTGGCGGAGTTGCGACTGGCCAACGCCCTGCCCGGCTACCAGTTTGCCCTGCGCCAGCTGGCCCACAGCCCCGAACCGCTGACCAAAGCCGAAGCGCTCGAGCATCTGATCGATCTGCTGCCCGCCGAGCTGGTCAGCAACAGAGCCGCGCTGGAGGAGGCGATCAGTCGGCGCGAGCAGGTCTCGGCCACCATCATCCGCCCCGGCCTTGCCATGCCTCATGTATTGAGCGAAGGGATCAGCCAGCCAACGCTGGCCCTGCTTAGCTGCAAGGAGCCCATCGAGTGGGGCTCGCAGCTCGGGCCGGTGCAGACCATTATTCTGCTGGCGGTGCCGGTTGGTAGCGGACGGGAGACCCTGCGCCCCCTTACCCGACTGGCGCAGGCGATGATCGACGATGTGGTCAGCCACGCCCTGCTGTTGGCGGGCTCGGCCCCCGCCCGTCAGGCTATCGTCATCGAGAGCCTGCTGAGCTAGGCGAATTGGCTCTGGGCGCTGCTTGCTGTAACGCCAGCCATTCATCCTGCCCTCAGCACCCTGTGGTACACTCGCTGCCATCGTCTGTCTGAAGTGTGTATCCGATGAAATCTCCCCGCTCCCGTCTCTCTGTCAGCCGCGCGCCGCGCGATAACGCCCCGCGCACGGCGGCCAAACCAGCCGCACCCCGCCATGCATCCCCCCGCAAACCGGAGCTGGCCCCAGAGGATCGCAAGTTGCTCCTGCTGAACAAGCCCTACATGGTGCTCTGCCAGTTCACCGACGAGGCGGGCCGCGAGACCCTCAAGGATTACATCAAAGAGCCCGGCATCTATGCCGCAGGGCGGCTCGATCGCGACAGCGAGGGGCTGCTGCTGCTCACCAACGATGGCAAGATGCAGGCGCGCCTCACCCAGCCGAGGGAGAAGACCCCCAAGACCTACTGGGTGCAGGTTGAAGGGATCCCGAGCGAAGAGAAACTGGCCGCCCTGCGCGCCGGCGTGGAGCTCAACGACGGCATGACCCTGCCCGCCGGGGCGCGCATCATGGATGAACCTGCGGTGTGGCCGCGCAATCCGCCCATTCGCGAGCGCAAGGAGATCCCCACTTGCTGGCTGGAGATCAAGATAGTGGAGGGGCGCAACCGCCAGGTACGGCGGATGACCGCCCATATCGGCCACCCCACCTTGCGCCTTATTCGCTACGCCATCGGCGACTGGACGTTAGATGGTCTGGCACCCGGCGAGAGCCGCAGCCTGCCCGCCCCCGAGCTGGTGCCGAGCTCCAGCAGCCGCCCGCGTCCCTCCTCATCCCGTTCAGGCGCTCATACCGCCAAACCGGCCAAACCGGCCAAACCGGCAGGGGATGCGCCACGGCGGGCCAGCCAGCCGAGACGGGACGAGCGCCCCCGCAGCACTCACCCAACCGAGCGCGCAGCCACGAACCCGACCGGCGGCAAACCCCGCAGCAGCGGGCGAGGAACGGCACGCAGACCCGCCCGTGCGGGCAATCCAAATAGCAGCGACAAGGAGTCATGATGAACAATCAGGCAGAGCACTCGACCACCAGCCACGCCCGTATGGAGGCGCGCCTGACGGTCGCCGCCCTGGTGCAGTGGCAGGGGCGCTTTCTGGTGGTGGAAGAGGAGATAAAAGGCCAACGCCGTTTCAACCAACCCGCCGGCCATGTGGAGCCGGGGGAAAACCTGCTTGAAGCGGCCTGTCGTGAGCTGAAAGAGGAGACGGGTCTGACCGCCACACCGACCGCCTGGCTTGGTACCTATCTGTTCAAACCGGCCGACAGCGAGGCCACCTATGTGCGCACCGCCATCATCTTCGACCTTGAAAAAGCGCCGGGTCAGCACCATCCAGTGGATCCTGACGGTGATGTGCTGGCTTGCCACTGGCTCACTCTTGAAGAAATAGCGGAATGCAAACCGGCCCTGCGCAGCCCCTTGGTGTGGCAGTGCATTCAGGATTATCTGGCGGGAACACGGCTGCCACTCTCGGCCCTCAAGGCCTTTATATGAGGCCATTTGACACTCTTTTTCGGCGACAAAGGCCAACAACAGAAAAACGATTTCCTGCTATCAGGCTCCTGATGGGAACTGCGGCATGGATATGTGACCGGGGGCGCAAAACTCTGGTAGAATACGCCCCGTTTAAACGAACTGGTAACTTCGACTAATGACAGACAACAGCCAAATCAAGGTGATCGTCGGCATGTCCGGCGGCGTGGATTCTTCCGTCTCGGCCTACCTGCTCCAGCAGCAGGGCTATCAGGTCGAAGGCTTGTTCATGAAGAACTGGGAAGAAGACGACACGGACGAGTACTGCTCTGCCGCCCAGGATTTGGCTGATGCCAAGGCCGTCTGCGACAAGCTGGGGATGAAACTCCACACCATCAACTTCGCGGCCGAGTACTGGGACAACGTGTTCGAGCACTTCCTCGAAGAGTACAAGGCTGGCCGCACGCCGAACCCCGATATCCTGTGCAACAAGGAGATCAAGTTCAAGGCGTTCCTCGAATTTGCCGCCGAAGAGCTGGGTGCCACCTACATCGCCACCGGCCACTATGTGCGCCGTGACGACAGCACCGGCCGCCCTCGCCTGCTGCGCGGTCTCGATACCAACAAGGATCAGAGCTACTTCCTCTATACCCTGAGCGAGAAGCAAGTGGGTCAGAGCCTGTTCCCGGTTGGCGATCTGGAGAAGCCGGAGGTGCGCCGCATCGCCGAGCAGCTGGATCTCATCACCGCCAAGAAGAAAGACTCCACCGGTATCTGCTTTATCGGCGAGCGCAAGTTCAAGGACTTCCTGGCCAAGTTCCTGCCCGCCCAGCCCGGTAAAATCGAGACCGTGGATGGCAAGGTGATCGGCGAGCATCAGGGTCTGATGTATCACACCCTGGGCCAGCGCAAAGGACTCGGTATCGGTGGTCGCAAAGATGCCACCGAAGAGGCCTGGTACGTGGTCGACAAAGAGGTCGAGCGCAACGTGCTGGTGGTGGCGCAGGGCGAACATCCCCGTCTCTACTCCGACGGTCTCATCGCCAGCCAGCTGCACTGGGTGGATCGCACTCCCATTCGCGAGCCCCGCCGCTGCACCGTCAAGACCCGCTACCGCCAGCAGGATATCCCCTGCCTGATCCAACCCATCGACGACGAGACCATCCGGGTCATCTTCGACGAGAAACAGGCTGCGGTGACCCCGGGCCAATCCGCCGTCTTCTACGACGGGGAAGTGTGTCTGGGCGGCGGCATCATCGAACAGCGTTTCAGCCATCCGGTTTGAATCCTTAACAGAAGGCAGCAGACGTGAGCGATAAATTCCAAGACAGAACAATGGCCTTTGCCGGCATCTGCCAGGCCGCGTATCTGGTGCAAAAGGTGGCCCGAGACGGCAGCTGTGACGAGGCCGCCCTGCGCGAGAGCCTCTCCAGCATTCTGGTGACCAACCCGAGCCAGCCGCTCGAGGTGTTCAACAACACCCATCTGGCCATTCGCGACGGCTACCGTGCGCTGGTCGAGCAGCTGGGTGCCGACGGCAGCCAGAAGAATGCCGAGCTGACCCGCTACGTGGTGAGCCTGATTGCGCTGGAGCGCAAGCTGGCCAAGCGCAAGGACATTCTCAATATGCTGGGTGAGCGGATCAGCCAGATTGGCCGCCAGCAACAGCACTTCGATCTGCTCGACGAGCAGATTTTGGCCAACATGGCGAGCATCTACAGCGATCTTATCAGCCCCATCGGGCCGCGCATCCAGGTGGCGGGTACCCCGCTGTTCCTGCAGCAGCCGCTGGTGCAGCACAAGGTGCGCGCCCTGCTGCTGGCGGGCATTCGTGCCTGCGTGCTGTGGCGTCAGCTCGGTGGCAGCCGCACCCAGATCATCTTCGCTCGCAAGAAGATGGTGGAGCTGGCCAAACGTTACTAATCATCGGCTCGCGCGCGGGCAAGCGAGGTCAACATCAGGGTGAACAGCCGCACATCCGCCCTGACGACGACTCAGCCCCACGCGCGAGTGGATACGGATCCCCCACACAAATCATCAGGAGTTCATCCCATGGAGCTGTCCGCGCTGACTGCTGTTTCCCCGATTGACGGTCGTTATGGCGATAAGGCCGATGCCCTGCGCCCTATCTTCTCCGAATTCGGCCTGCTGCGTTTTCGCGTTGAAGTCGAGGTTCGCTGGTTGCAGAAACTGGCCAGCCACGCCGGGATCCCGGAAGTCCCAGCCCTGAGTGCGGCCGCCAACGCCCTGCTCGACGGCATCGTCAGCAACTTCAACGAGAGTGACGCCGCCCGTATCAAACAGATCGAGCGCACCACCAACCATGATGTGAAAGCGGTTGAGTACTTCCTCAAAGAGAAAGTCGAAGTGAACCCGGAGCTGGCGGCTGTCAGCGAGTTCATCCACTTCGCCTGCACCTCGGAAGACATCAACAACAACTCCCACGGTCTGATGCTGAAAACCGCCCGCGAAGAGGTCATCAAGCCTTACTGCGAGAAGCTGATCAGCGAGATCAAGCGTCTGGCCCACGAGTACCGTGACATGCCGCTGCTCTCCCGCACCCACGGTCAGCCGGCCACCCCGAGCACCATGGGCAAGGAGATGGCCAACGTCGCCTACCGTCTGGAGCGCCAGTTCAAGCAGATCATGGCGGTGGAGATCCTCGGCAAGATCAACGGCGCAGTCGGCAACTACAACGCCCACCTCAGCGCCTATCCGGAAGTGGATTGGCACCAGTTCTCCGAGGAGTTCGTGACCTCCCTGGGCCTGACCTGGAACCCCTACACCACCCAGATCGAGCCACACGACTATATCGCCGAGCTGTTCGACGCCATGGCCCGCTTCAACACCATCCTGATCGACTTCGACCGCGACGTGTGGGGTTACATCTCCCTGGGCCACTTCAAGCAGCGCACCATCGCGGGTGAAATCGGCTCTTCCACCATGCCGCACAAGGTCAACCCCATCGACTTCGAGAACTCCGAAGGCAATCTGGGTCTGGCCAACGCCGTGTTCCAGCATCTGGCGAGCAAGCTGCCCATCTCCCGCTGGCAGCGTGATCTGACCGACTCTACCGTACTGCGCAACCTGGGTGTGGCGGTGGGTTACTCCCTGATTGCCTATCAGGCGACCCTCAAGGGTATCTCCAAGCTGGAAGCCAACGACGCCGCCATGGCCGCCGATCTGGATGCCAACTGGGAAGTGCTGGCCGAGCCGATCCAGACCGTGATGCGCCGCTACGGTATCGAGAAGCCTTACGAGAAGCTCAAGGAGCTGACCCGTGGCCGCCGCGTCGATGCCGAAGGGATGCGTACCTTTATCGACACCCTGGAGTTGCCGGAAGCTGTCAAGGTTGAGCTGAAGAAGCTGACCCCGGCCAACTACATCGGTGACGCCCAGCGTCTGGTCGATCTGCTGAAGTAAGCCAACCGGCAGTGACGAAGGGGCCCTGTGCACGATACGCCACAGGGCCCCTGTTATTTTCCCTGCCACGGCAGGATCCCGAGTGGCTTTTCCCAAGCCCGCCTTGGGCAAAACCTCTTTGCGAGACACGAGAAACAGCATGTACGAACTCAATCTGGATATCGCTCACTTCCTCGAGCACTACTGGCAGAAGCGCCCGCTCCTTATCAAGGGCGGCTTCAAGGACTTTCAGGATCCCATCAGCCCGGACGAGCTGGCGGGTCTGGCCATGGAAGAGGTGGTCGAGTCCCGCCTCGTCACCCGTTTCGACGGCAAGTGGGATGCCGCCCACGGCCCCTTCGAATCCTATGACCATCTGGGCGAAGAGAACTGGACCATTCTGGTACAGGCTTGCAACCACTGGGCTCCCGAAGTAAACGAGCTGGCGGTACCGTTCCAGTTCATCCCGGGCTGGCGCTTTGACGATGTGATGGTGAGCTTCTCCACCCCCCATGCGGGTGTCGGCCCCCATATCGACAATTACGATGTGTTTATCACCCAGGGTCTGGGCAAACGCCACTGGCGGGTTGGCGATGCCAAGCCGCTCAACGAGTTCGCCGCCCACGCCGCCCTGCTGCACTGCGAGCCGTTCGAGGCGATCATCGACGTCATCATGGAGCCGGGCGACATCCTCTACATTCCGCCCGGATTCCCCCACGAAGGCTACGCCATCGAGCCCTCCATGAACTTCTCGGTGGGCTTCCGCGCACCGGATGCCAAGGCGCTTATCTCCTCCTTTGCCGATCACCTGATCGACAACGAGGTGCGTACCGAGCGTTACGGCGATGCCGATCTCAAGCCCCGCGCCCGTCACGGCGAGATCCAGCCCCACGAGCTGCACCGTCTGCGCGAGCTGATGCAGCAGGCCCTCGATGACGAGACTCTGTTCAAGGAGTGGTTCGGCACCATGATCTCCGAGGCCAAGCACGATCTCGACGTCAATCCGGTCGAGCCGGACTACAGCGCCGAGGAGGTAGCCGACCTGCTGACCCAGGGCGAACCTGCCATCAAGGTGCCGGGTCTGCGCACCGTCTGGTTCAGCGGCGAGAGCCAGCAGTGCTTCATCGACGGCGAAGCCTGGACTCTGCAAAGCGAAGACGCGGCAGCCATTTCGCTCTTGTGTGACAAAGACATCATCACTCAAGCCGATATGGTGGAGCTGGCCGATCAGGCCGGTTTCCTGCAACTGCTGACCCGTCTGGTCAACCGCGGTTACTGGTTCTTCAACTGATCCGGCGGTAACTGAAGGATAAAAAGGCGCCTTATGGCGCCTTTTTGTCACTCAGATGCGGTTCAATTAACAATCGATGCGCGAAGCTGAACCCACTCTTGATGAACCGACAAGTGGTGATTTATTGAGCTAACATGGATGGGTATCATGCGTCCGTCCCTGTTCACAAGAGAAGCGCCACCATGCAGATCACCTCCCGGCCCATGCCGCTGCCCGATTACGGCAAATATCCCTCCTCTCCCACTGTCACACCCGAGCAGGTCAGTCAGGCCCGTAACGAAGCACTGACCAAGAAGGATGAATTGCAGGCACAGAGCGAAGAGAAAGCAACGGCTCGCAGAACCATGGCGGTCTCTTATACGGCTAACCAGCAAGATAAAGCCGTGGTGGAGCGCTACCTGGAGGCCAGCGGTCAGGAGACCGACAGCAAGTCGGGCCCGAGCACGGCTGAACTCTATCAGGCGGCCAATCGCTACCAGCGCCAGCAGAATCTGAGCGACTACATGCAATTCCAGCAGAGCCCGCTCGCCCAGCAGATGGGTAACATGGTGGGCGAAGATAATCGCAAGGGCACCCAGCTCGACATCATTGCCTGAGCCAATTTGCTCGAATAAGCCCGGCAGGGACTGATATAAACTGAAAAAGCCCTCGATGAGGGCTTTTTCGCTATGGCTTGTCGCTGCGACTTCTCGCTATAAATAGGACTCTTCTGCCTGCGCGTCCGGCAGCTCGTCGGGGAGTTCATCAAACAGGGGGTGATAGAGCACCTCACCCTGCACACCCGAAAAACCGCGCTCCTGCAGCTCCATCGCCATAAAGCAGTCGGCAGGTACCTCATAGATGCAGTGCAGGCCAAACTCGCTGGCCGGGCGGAAACCGAAACGGCTGTAATAGGCCGGATCCCCGAGTACCACCACCCCTTTCCAGTCCATCTCGAGCGCCGTATCAAGCCCTTCACGGATAAGATCCGAGCCAATCCCCTGGCCTTGCCAGTCGGGATGAACCGCGACCGGCGCCAGACCGAGCCAGGGCCCTTCCATGCCGTTAATGGTGATCGGGCTTAGCATCAGGTGCCCCATGAACTCGTACTCTTCCTCTTCGACCATGGTCACCACGGCAGCGCCACATTCGCGCAGGCGGTTGACCAGTTCGGCCTCATCGGAACGACCGAAGGCGGCACTCAGCAGCTCATAGACCGGCAGCATGTCACCGGGGCGCTCGGTTCTCAACATCAGGTATTACTCCTCGTACAGCAGAGCGGGCATTATTCCACACAACGGCTGGTCATTCTGAGTACCTTTGTCCAAAAATGGGAGGGTGCACTCAGGAAAACGAGCTGCAAACTGCTGCTGCAAGGCTGTTAGCGTAGCCGGGGTGGCCCTGTTCATCGCCTCGCGGTAGGCCAGCCAGAGGGCGGGAGCCTCCCGCGCCAACCGCTCAAAGGTCAGTTCGGGCGTTTGATGCCAACAGCCATCCAGCTCGTCGACCAGCTCCGGCAGCTCCACCAGCAGCTGTAACTGCTGATAGCGTATCTGCGAAGAGTCACCGTTGCCGCCCAGCGCCTGCGCCATCAATTGGTTGAAGCAGTGGAGCCGTGATACGCGCTCCTCGCGGCTAAGCAGCTCGGGCCCCTGACGCTGCAGCGCGACCAGTTGCAGCAGCCACGCCAGCCCCCGTTCATCCCTGTCTTTCAGCAAGACGCCGCCAAGATGGGACAACTGCTCCGGTTCGGCCTGCTCCAGCAGATCGACGGGGTAACAGTGCAGCGCCAGCAACCTCTCAAGATGCGGCGGGCAACGCAGAAAACAGGGCTTCTCCCCCTCCCCCCTCTCATCCACAAAGAGCGAGATGGCCAGCTTGCCGTTGGTACTCTGCCGATCCAACGTTACAGGATCGCGCAGGATCACCACGGCGATCCGCTCATCTGCCAGCCAGCGGGCAATTTCCTCGGGCAAGGGGCTGGGCAAGGAGGGCGCGCGATCCAGCCGCCAGTAGCTCACCTCGCACGGCTGGCGACCACTGATATGGCGCCGCCCGCGATAGTGCATGCCCACTTTAGCCATCACCCGGCCGGAGGCTAAATTGTCTGGCATATGGCGAGCCGTCAGCGCAGGCAGTTGCAGTTGGGCAAAGGCGAACCCCTTGACCAAGCCTGCGGCCCGAGTCGCCAGACCGCGATTTTGCCAGGGCACGCCCACCCACCAGGCGAGCTCGCCATTCCAGTGCAGGGAGATCACCCCGACCAGCGCAGTCCCTTGCTCCTCTGGCAAGGTGATGGCCCAGCTCCAGCCAAGACCAAGCGCCGCCTTGCGCCAGCTGAGCGCCAGCCAGTCGCGGGCCCCCTCCGGCGGATAGGGGTGAGGAATATTAAGGGTGTAGCGGGCCAGCGCCTCGTCGTTGCAGTAGCGTACTATCTCGCGATCATCGGCGGCCTGCAGCGGTCGCAGCGCGACGCCTGATAGCGGATGATCCTCAACCAGGGTCGGCACTGTCACGCGGCGCGCCAGCAGGCGATTTAGCACGGCGCCCAAATCGGCCTCGGGGGTGAGCGGCAGATCGGCCCCCACAGGGCCAAGGGTGAGCAGTCCCTGCTCCCTGGCGAGGGTCAATAGGGAAGTAGAGGCGCTGATCAGGATCTGGCGGCTGGGATCAACATGAAAATCCACCAGCAGATCCCCATCGAGCCAGGCAGCCAGCAGGGCTCCCGGGCAGAACACCCCGTCTGGAGGGCTGCTCGCCCAGGGTGCATCGGTTTGATCGAGGGCGGCCGCCGCCTCTTTGCCCAGCAGCAGCTGCCAGCGATGACCTTGCTGCTGCCAGTGCAGCAACAGCGCAGCCCACTGCGGTTGCCACAGACTGGCCTCGATCAGCAGTTCCATCAGCTGGCCTGACAGGCCGCTGGCAGCGTCAGGTGACGGGGATGGGCTTCGATACGGGCGATCCAGCTACGGATAGCGGGCCACCCCTGCAGAGAGAAGATCCCCTCCTCTGCCACATGGGTGTAGGCATAAAGGGCGATATCGGCGATGGTCGGCGCATCACCGCACAGGTAGGGGCTCTGTTTCAGCTGCTGCTCCATTACCGCCAGCGCCTTCTCGCCACCGGCTTTCAGACCGTCGAGCCGCGCCTCCTGCGACTCGGGTCGGCCGAGATAGTGAACGATAAAGCGGGCCACCGCGATGTAGGGCTCATGGCTGTACTGCTCAAAGAACATCCATTTGAGCACCTCGGCCTGCTGGCGCGGCTCGGTTGGCCACAAGGTACTGCCTTGCCCCAGATAGAAGAGGATGGCGTTGGATTCCGCCAGCGTATCGCCCTGGCCAATCTCCAGCACCGGGATCTTGCCGTTGGGGTTCATGGCCAAAAATGCAGGGGTACGGGTATCCCCCGCCTGAATATCCACCTCAACCCACTCAAGGGGCAACTCCAGCCAGCGGGCCAGCAGCCACACCTTGTAGCAGTTGCCGGAACGCAGATCACCATACAGACGCATACACACTCCTTGTGAAAACAGATTTGAACAGCGCGATCAGGGAGCCAGACGCTCGATATGCCAGCCATCCCCTTCGCGGGTGTAGTAGAAGCGGTCGTGCAGTCGGTGCTCGCCCCCCTGCCAGAACTCCACTGTCTCGATCACTACCCGGAATCCGCCCCAGAAGCTCGGCAGCGGCACTTCGCCATTGGCGAACTTCTGCTTGAGCTCGAGGAACTTGGCCTCCAGCACGCCGCGGGCCGAGATGCGGGTCGACTGCTTGGAGACCCAGGCAGCGATCTGGCTATCCTTGGGACGGCTGTGGAAATACTTCATCACCTCGAAGGTGCTCATCTTCTCCACCCGACCGGTCACATGAACCTGTCTGTCCAGCGTGTGCCAGGGGAAGAGCAGGCTGATTCGAGGATTGCCTTCCAGCTGCTGCGCCTTACGGCTACCCATGTTGGTGTAAAAGACCATCCCCTGGGCGTCGTAGTGCTTGAGCAGCACAGTGCGCTGCCAGGGCTGACCATCGGCATCCACCGTCGCTACCACCATGGCGGTGGGATCGGTCAATTTGGCCTCACAGGCCTGCGCCAACCACTTCTCGAACAGCGCCAGCGGCTCGGCCGGCAGATCGGCCCGGTGCAGCCCGCCACGGGAGTATTCACGGCGCAGATCAGCAACATCCATCATCTTGATTTTCCTTCAAATAAATAATGGTTCCACGACCATCAAGAGAGTGACGCAGGCATTGTGCTCCGCTCATCTGTCAGTGACAAGCCATAACACAGCGGGGAGGCAACTGCCTCCCCGCTGTGTTTACCTGCAAACTATTACCTCTGAATCGCCTCCGGCATGCACCTTTCCAGCATCTGTCGGTTATATCGGGTGGCATAGTCAATCCGCTGCTCAAACTCCGCCTCCTTGCCCATCTCAATCACATCGCCGAACCCTTTCAGATAACGGACTCCGCACCGGGTTCTCGCTTCTGCTTGCAATGACTCCACAACCCCCGGGGCCATGCCGCCACGCCCGCCGCGCACGATGAGCCGATAATCCTGAGCAGCAAGACTCTCATCTATTGCCTCGGTCAGTGATGCGGCCACAACAGGCGCTGCGCAGATATGCAGAAACAGCAAACTGACGGCTAACCGTAATACCTGCGCCATCCGGCTGCACCTCCCATCAGGATGATCACAATGATACTCACCGCACCACCACCGCCGCCGCCACCCGTATTGTTGTCGGTAATGACAGTTGCACTTTCCGTAGTGGCCGACGCATTACCTCTTATCCCATTGATAGAGAAAAAAATATTATTGCTGCATGCCAGCTTCAGCCTAGCCGTGCTGATCAACGGTGCAGGCAACACCACACTGGCCGAACCGTTATTGACAAGCCCGCTTGCCAGCGTAGTCCAGCTAGAACCGCCATTCTGTGTCAGTGCCAAATCCACGCTGGGACAGTTGATAGGAGGCTGATCGGTCCCAGCAACATTCCATGTCACTAGCTGAGTGCTACCCGCCACCATGGCGCCAATCTGCGGGGCTGTGATGGCAAATGCCGCGCCGGTATTGATCACCTGCACCACCATCTCATCACTGCTGACCGCCCCCTGACCATCACGTACGGTAAGGCGGAACTGGAGATTGCGATTGGTCGCTGGCCACGCCTCCCCTTTGGCCAGCACACCCGTGATCAGCGAGCTCATGGCAGGCAAGGTTCGGCGGGGATCCGAAGTTGGCGAGACAAAGCGAAACAGCGGGCGTGACCCATCATCCACCATGGTGGCCAAACTGCTGGATGCGTTGCCCAGATCCACCTGCTCCCAGGTGTAACTCAAGGCATCTCCATCCAGATCCAGCGCACTACCGACAAGAGTGAAAGGCGTATTGGCGGGGATCACCCTATCGCCCCCCGCATCCACAACCGGCGCGTTATTGGCAAGCGCCAGGTCGGTGCCGCAGGAGGGCAGAGAGGCCATCAGAGCCCGCATCTGCTCGATCGACTTGCTGTGAAAGAAAGGTGTGCTGTTAACCTGCAGATTCTCCTCACCACAGATCCCGGCATAGGCCATGATGGTCGAGCCACTGCCCGGTTCCCAGGCTGAGCTAGCCTTGCGACCCGTGGCACAACTGTCGGCCATGCCATTGAAGGAGTGCTCTGCCCCCAGCTGGTGCCCCAATTCGTGAGCCACATAATCAATAAAGAATGCATCACCGATAGGCTGTGAGCCTCCGGTCATGCCCCGTGAACGGCTGAAAGGGTTGCATAAAGATCTCAGGGTCGCCACCCCGCCGCCTGATGTCGCCAGCAGATGGCCCAGATCAAAAGAAGGATTGAGCAACACCCCCTGTTGGGTCTGGTTGATTGCGATATCCTGGGTCGAGTTGGTGAAAGGATCCGTCGCAGGATCGGTGAAAATCACATTATCCGTATCAGCTGCAAGCTGAAACTCGGCCCCCACATCACGGCGATAGACTTCATTGACCCGATTAAGCAGTGTTGCAATCGCCGAGAGTGCTGCAACCTTGGTACCACCGTGATACTGGGTATATTCCCCGGTTGCCGAGATAGCGATAGTGTAGCGCTTGCGCAAATTGCCATCGACCAGCACAGCTCGCTCACGCTCGATACCATGAGGATCAATCACCTGATCCACATCCTGTCGCCGCCAGGCATCTTGCTGTTCATAAACGGCATAAGAGAAACCGTCCTGAAGCGGATCGACATAAAAGGTACGCCCCTGATGGGTAAACATACCGTGAAAACCATGTATGGTGACATCAAATCGGCCTGTATCCGCCGCCCGATCGATAGCCTTCCCACTGTAAGTATTGATAGAAGGGTAGCGCTGGGCCAAAGGCTCCGGGAGCAAGGCATTGGGATGAACATCAAACTGCACCGTAGTGCCATCCGGCAGTGGCAAAGTCAACACACTGGCGAGATGCCCGGGCTCAAAAGGCTTGTCAGGAACCACCACTCTGACCTTTTCAGCTCGCACATCATAGATCCCTCCCCTTTCCAAGTTTTCATCCATGAAGGTCCACTGTGGTTCTGCTGCAACCTGAACAGACAAACTGGTGATAATCACCGCAATGCCATGCTTCATAGAGCCTCCTTGCCCTACCCTGGTGACAACAAGTATGGTGCAGCGTCAATTGACGATCTGCGTGACAGACAGAAAAGAAAATTCGCACAAAACTTCTGTCACGCTGAGACATCGTGCTACACCCACGCTCCCCATCTCAGGCGATACAGACTGACCCCATTCAACAACGGAAAAAAGTGAAGGCGCCATTGGCGCCTTCACGGATAGATAGGGGGCTGAATATCCCCCCATTTGGATTGGTTCGTTGGCGTATTACTGCTTATCCGCGCCCGATGCTATCGGGCAATGAATCACCATGCGCCGGTTAAACTCGCTGGCGTAGGCACTCAGTTTGGCATGCGTTTCGTGCTGGCCGGGCCTTATCACATCGCCCAATCCATCCAGATAACGCTTGCCACAGCGCGCCTTGGCCTCTGCCTGCTGCTCGGCTGCAATACCGGGGGCGAACTCTCCCCGCCCCGCGATCACGATGAGGCGGTAATCCTGCCTGGCAAGGTTTGCACTCAGCTCCTGCTCCAGGGTGCTGGCATCGACCCGACAACCGCCGAGCATGGCAAGCAGCAACAGGGGGATTCCCCTCATGTGCGCCTCCGTTGCCAGCCAAGCAGCGCCAGTGCTAGCGTCCACAATCCGAGCACCCCGCCACCACCACCGCCACCTGAATTAGAGCCACCTTGCACCAGAGGCAATTTGAGGGGACTGATGGCAAAGAAGATGTTGTCGCTGCAAGCCACTTTCAGCCTGACACTGCTGGTGAGGTTGCCCGGCAGGGTCACTGTGGCAGAGCCGCTGTTGGGCTGGCTGGAGACGAGGAGTGCCCAGCTAGCACCCTCGTCCTGGGTTACAGATATATCCACCTTGCTGCAACTGATGGGTGGCAACGTGGTGCCAGCCACGTCCCATGTCAGTGACTGACTCCCCCCGGGCGTGAGGGTGACCCCGGAAATTGGGCTGGTGATGCGAAATGCTGTGCCGGTATTGACCACCTGCACCTTCATGTCATCGCTGGCAACGCCACCCTGACCATCTCGCACCGTCAGTCTGAAATTGAGATCCCGGTTGGTGGTCGGCCAGGCCTCTCCTTTGGCAAGCGTGCCGGAGAGCAGGGATGGCAAACTCGGCAGGATCCGCTCCGGCGATGCCGTGGGAGAGACAAAACGAAACAGCGGCCGGGAGCCATCGTCAACCATGGTAGCGACGCTGCTCGATTCGGTGCCTTTGTCGATCTGCTCCCAGTTGAAGAGCAGAGGGTTACCATCCAGATCCGCCCCCGCCCCCTTCAGGGCAAAGGGCGTATTGGCCGGGATCACATAATCGTTGCCGGCCGCAACCTGCGGAGCATTATTGCTCAACGCGAGCGTGGTTCCGCAGGTCGATTCGCTCGCCATATGAGCTCGCATCTGCTCGATGGACTTGCTATGGAAATAGGGATCGCTGTGTGGCTGGATATTCTCCTCACCGCAGATGCCGGCATAGGCCATGATGGAGCTGCCACTGCCCGGCTCCCAAGCTTGCTCCTCAGCACGGTTACCCGCACCACAATTGCCGGTCGTGCCGTTGAAGGTATGCTCGGCACCAAACTGGTGGCCAATTTCATGGGCCACATAGTCTATAAAGAAAGCATCACCGACTGGTTCTTTTGAACCCGTCATGCCAGATGACTTGGCGCCATAGGCGTAATAGGGTGGCAGGGTATCAACACATAACACCCCCAAACTCGCCAAACCACCGCCTCCAGTATTGAGGACATGGCCGATATCAAATGCCCCCACATCCCCGGCAGCAAACGCCTGAGCCTGCACATCTACGTTCAGATCAGCATCCGCATTGGTGTTATCAAAGGGATCACTGGCCGGATCGGTAAAGACCAGGTTGTCATTGCCACTGGCCAATACAAACTCTGCCCCCACATCCTGTTGATAGACCTGATTCACCCGGTTGAGCAGGGTTGTGATGGCCGCCATGGTCAGTACCCTGGAGCCTCCGTGGTATCGGGTATATTCCCCCGTCGCCGAAATGGCGATGGTGTAGCGCTTACGCACATTACCATCCACCTGCACCCTTTGCTGCAACGCCCTGTCGGCATCATGGCCAAGCACCTTGTCCGCCTCATCCTCCAGGCGACTATGGGCATCCTGCTGGTAATAGACGGCATACCCTTCGGCATTGCGCAGCGGATCGACAAACACCATCTTGCCCTGATGGCTGAACATGGCATGGAAACCCTGTGGCCCCAGATCGAAGCGCCCCGTCTCTATCGGATGCGCCGGGTTGTACCCCTTGAAGGTGCGGATCTGCGGATACTTGGCGGCAAGATCTGCAGGCAGCAAGTCGTAGGCTTCCAGAGCAAAGGTGACCTCCCCCCCATCGGGCAGCGGCAGGGTCAGCTCACTCACCCCGGCTTGCAGTCCGGCAAAATAGTCGAGCGGCACCTTGGCCACTCGAAACTGATTGGCCCGCACCTCATAACCTTGCTCCGCAGTCGCTCTGGCGGCTACCGTGCTCCACTCGCTGGCCATCAGGCTGGTTGAGCCCAGCATGCTGGCAACCAGCAAGGCCACCCTAGAGTATTTCGTCACATGCATTGTTTTTAGTCCTTGTATTAATGCAATCGCCTGAATTGCGGCCTGTACTTTATTTTTATTCGGCCACATCAATACAAAGCTGAAGCAACCCTTTCCACCATTCCCGAGTGGGAGTGTTGCGCCAACCCCGTCTAACCCCTATCATTGCGCGGATTTGTCAATTTTAGAACTGCTCCTCTTCACAAAGGTGCGGTTCATCTTTATCTGGCCAAGGTTAATCTCATGCTCAAATCCCCACTGTTGCCCCGTTTCGGGGATCTGGTCGTTGCCATTGTTGACGATGTGCTCGGTCAGGGTCTTACCCTCGACCGCGCCTATGCCCGTCACTTCTCCGGCATCGAACTCAAACCGCAAGAACAGGCAAGGATTGCCCTGGTCACCGGCGACCTGCTGCGCCGTCTCAGCCTCTATTGTTTCCTCACCGGTATTCAGGTGCGTCAGGCCGAAAAGAATGTCTGGCCACTGCTGCACAGCTGGCACGCCTTCCACAAAATTGCCCAGCCCAATCACCCGACCCTGGATCGCTTCAATGAAGAAGCATTCCGCCGCCGTCTGACCGAGGCGAAGAAGAACCCGGTATTGATGGATGGTTGCCCGAGCTGGCTGGAGAAACTGGGTAGCGAGCAGCTGGGTGAAGCCTGGCCTGCCGAGCGTGCCGCCCTGGCCTGGATGCCCAAGCGCTACCTGCGGGTCAACACCCTCAAGTGCACCCGTGATGAACTGCAAGCCATGCTGGCCAAAGAGCAGGTCACCACCATTCCGGTTGAAGGTGTGGAGACTGCCCTGCAGGTCACCTCTGACGCCGCCCTGTTCCGTACCAAGGCCTTTGCCGATGGTTGCTTCGAACAGCAGGACGCTGGCTCCCAGCTGGTTGCTGCCGCTTTGGAAGTTGCCCCAGGCATGCGGGTGATCGACGCCTGCGCCGGTGCCGGTGGCAAGACCCTGCATATCGCCGCCATGATGCAGGGTAAAGGCCGTCTGCTGGCAATGGATGTGGAAGAGTGGAAGCTGGAGAACCTCAAGCAGCGCGCCCGTCGCGCCGGTGCCCACAACGTGGAGACCCGGGTCATCACCAGCAGCAAGACCGTCAAGCGCCTCAAAGAGAGCGCCGACCGCGTACTGCTTGACGTGCCCTGTTCCGGTCTTGGCGTACTCAAGCGCAATCCGGATGCCAAGTGGCGTGATACCGCCGAGCGTCTGCCGGTGCTGGTCGCGCTGCAAGAAGAGATCCTGCAGCGTTACAGCCAGATGGTGAAAGTCGGCGGCCTGCTGGTCTATGCAACCTGCTCCATCCTGCCCGAGGAGAACCGCCAGCAGGTGGACAAGTTCCTCGCCGCCAACGAAAACTTCCGTCTGCGTGACGATCACACCGTGAGCCCGTCCGAGACCGGCTTCGACGGCTTCTACATGGCTCGTATCGAACGGATCGCCTGATCCAGAATGACCTGCTCCTTGCGCCCTTATCGCGCACGGCGGGTTCGATGAAAAAAGAGCGGCAGGCCTCGAGCTGCCGCTCTTTTTATTGATAAGGATCGCCGCGTCAGGACTCCAGCGCAGCAATCGCCTCTATCTCGATCTTCACATCCTTCGGTAACCGAGCCACTTCTACGCAGGAGCGAGCCGGATACATGGCATCGTGCTCGGTGAAGAAGTCGTTGTAGACCCGGTTGACCGCAGCAAAGTCGTTCAGATCCGAGACAAACACCGTGGTCTTGAAGATGTTTCGCACCTCGCCGCCTGCCGCCTCGACAATCGCCTGTACGTTTTGCAGGGAGCGCAGGGTCTGCGCTTCGATCCCCTCCGCAACGTCGCCGCTCACCGGGTCCAGCGGGATCTGACCGGAGGTGTAGAGGATGTTGCCAATCCGGGTGGCCTGCACATAGGGGCCGATGGCGCCCGGCGCCGCTTTGGTAGTGATAACCTGTCGCATCTGTTACTTCCTCGTGCTGACAAACAAAAAGTAGGCCCGGAGCAAGCCTGCTCACCCCGGGCATGAGAGTTACATCATGTTGGTGAAAGTTCTGGAGATGACGTCCTGCTGCTGCTCGCGGGTCAAGGCGTTGAAGCGCACCGCATAGCCGGAGACCCGGATGGTCAGGCTGGGGTACTTGTCCGGATTGTCGATGGCATCCAGCAGCATCTCGCGGTTCATCACGTTGACGTTGAGGTGCTGCCCCCCTTCCACATCCCGCTCGTGATGGAAGTAGCCATCCATCAGCCCCACCAGATTGTTCTCGCGATTGGCGGGTTCCTTGCCGAGCGCCCCCGGCACGATGGAGAAGGTGTAGGAGATCCCGTCCTTGGCGTATTTGAACGGCAGCTTGGCCACCGAGGCGAGCGAAGCGACCGCCCCCTTGCTATCCCGACCGTGCATCGGGTTGGCCCCCGGGGCAAACGGGGCACCGGCGCGGCGGCCATCCGGGGTGTTGCCGGTCTTCTGGCCATAGACCACGTTGGAGGTGATGGTCAGGATCGACTGGGTCGGTACCGCATTGCGGTAGGTCGGCAGCGCCTGGATCTTCTTCATGAAGCGCTCGACCAGATCGCAGGCAATGGAGTCGGCCCGCTCGTCGTTGTTGCCGTACTGGGGATACTCCCCCTCAATCACGAAATCGACCGCCAGCCCGTCAGCATCGCGCACCGGCTTGACCCGGGCGTACTTGATGGCCGCCAGCGAATCGACCGCTACCGACAGACCGGCAATGCCGCAGGCCATGGTGCGATAGACGTCGCGATCGTGCAGCGCCATCAGCGAGGCCTCATAGCTGTACTTGTCGTGCATGTAGTGGATCAGGTTCAACGCGCTGATGTACTGCACCGCCAGCCAATCCATAAAGCTGTCGAGGCTGGCCATGACGGTCTCGTAATCCAGCACCTCGTCCATGATGGGCGCCACTTTCGGACCAACCTGGATCTTCAGCTTCTCGTCCACGCCGCCGTTGATGCAATAGAGCAGGGTCTTGGCCAGGTTGGCGCGTGCACCGAAGAACTGCATCTGCTTGCCGATCACCATGGGGCTCACGCAGCAGGCGATGGCGTAGTCATCGCTCTCGAAGTCGGTGCGCATCAGGTCATCGTTCTCATACTGCAGGGATGAGGTATCGATGGAGACGCGGGCGGCATAGGTCTTGAAGGCCCGCGGCAATCCTTCCGCCCAGAGGATGGTGAGGTTGGGCTCGGGCGCCGGCCCCATGGTCTTGAGGGTGTGGAGGTAGCGGAAGGAGTTCTTGGTCACCAGGGTGCGACCATCCAGCCCCATGCCGCCGATCACCTCGGTGGCCCAGATGGGATCGCCGGAGAAGAGAGAGTCAAACTCGGGGGTGCGCAGGAAGCGCACCATGCGGATCTTCATGATGAAGTGATCGACCAGCTCCTGGGCATCCTGCTCGCTGATAAGCCCCGCCTTCAGATCCCGCTCGATATAGATGTCGAGGAAGGTGGCGGTGCGACCGAGGGACATGGCCCCGCCATTTTGCGACTTCACCGCCGCCAGATAGGTAAAGTAGAGCCACTGGACTGCCTGCTGGGCAGTGCGTGCCGGCCCGGAGATGTCAAAGCCGTAGTTGGCCGCCATCTGCTTGATCTGCACCAGTGCCCGCTTGTGCTCGGCCAGCTCCTCGCGCTGGCGGATCACCTGCTCCAGCTGCTCTCCCCGCTCAAGCGCCGGTTGCAGATCGGCAAACTGCAGCTCCCGCTCACGGATTAGATAATCTATGCCATAGAGCGCGACCCGACGATAATCTCCGATAATGCGACCACGGCCGTAACCATCCGGTAAACCGGTCAAAATTCCCGATTTTCGGCAGCGCAACATCTCGTGAGAGTAGACGTCGAACACGCCCTGGTTATGGGTTTTGCGCAATTCGCTGAAGGTATATTCAAATTCGGGATCCATCTCCCGGCCATATGCTTCAAAAGAGCTGCGGATCATATTTACTCCGCCAAATGGATGCAGTGCTCTTTTAAGGGGCTTGTCGGTTTGCAGGCCAACGATTTTTTCCAGCCCCTGCTCGATATAACCCGGCCCGTGGGCAGTAATGGTCGTGGCAATATTGGTATCAAAATCGACCGGTGCGTGGGTGGCATTCTCGATACGGATCCCCTCCATCACCTTATTCCACAAAGTGGTGGTCGCTTCGGTCGCATCTGCTAAAAACTGTTCGTCACCTTCATAGGGGGTGTAGTTCTGCTGGATAAAATCACGGACGTTGATCTCGTGCTTCCAGTTTTCACCGGCAAACCCTTGCCATGCCTGACGGAATTTATCCTGATCCAATTGCATATCAACTTTCATCAAATAAACCTCATTCACTACTCATGACACTACAGTGGAAGATGTCAGACGCACTCGGCCTGACGAACCAGCTGCCCCAGACGAATGGCATCCAGTGCGATCATTTTCTCTTCATTGGTGGGAATAACCGCCGCCAGCACCATGGACTCTGCCGCCGAAATCACCCGGCAGCCCTCGCTATTGGGACGCTGGTTAAACGGCTCACTGATCGCTACGCCAAATACCTGAAGTCGTTCGCATACCAGCTTTCTGATAAAGGCCGAGTTCTCGCCGATCCCGCCGGTGAAAATAACGGCATCCAGCCGGCGCAATGAGGTGGCATGGCCGCCGATATGGCGGGCAATACGATGGACAAAAGCGTGAATGGCCAATTTTGCCCCGGGATGTCCTTCGTGATAGGCAGCTTCCAATACCCGCATATCGGAGGAGAGCCCCGAAATACCCAGCAGGCCGGACTGCTTGTTCAATACCCGCTCGATATCATCGATGGATTGCCCCGTCTTGCTGGCGATATAGGCCAGCGCGCCAAAATCGATATCACCGCTGCGGCTGCCCATGATCAGCCCCTCCAGCGGCGTCATCCCCATCGAGGTATCGACGCTCTTGCCATCCTGTACTGCGCAAACAGAGGCGCCATTACCCAGATGAGCAATGACCAGACCGGCATCGTGGCCATTCAACCCAAGGAAGGAGACCGCCTGCTCGGCGACATAGCGATGGGAGGTGCCATGGAAGCCATAGCGGCGCACGCCATAATCCTGCAGATATTGGTAAGGCAGCCCATAGATATAGGCTTCCGGCTTCAGGGTCTGGTGAAAACCGGTATCAAATACCGCAATTTGGGGTTGTGTGGGAAATAGCTGACGAGCCGCCATCACACCACTCAAATTGGCGTGATTGTGCAGGGGAGCCAAGGGTGACACCTGCTTTATTTTGGCCAATACATGTTCATCAATGATCACGGCTTCGCTAAATTCACTGCCACCATGAGCAATGCGATGACCCACCAGTGCAATGGCATCCAGCAGATCCCGTTTTTTCAATTCCGCCGCGATGGCAGCCAATGCACAGGTGTGGTTATTTTCAGCTAATGACATTGCGGGCTCTTTACCCACTTGCAATTGGGGATGGGCCGTCTCAATACCATCCGCCATACCGGATATCACCACCTCGCAGGTTTTACTATCCAGTACCGAGAATTTGACCGATGAAGAGCCGCAATTGATAACCAGAACCAACGAATCAAACTTCATTACATCGCCTCGATATTTATGCTGTCGAGTCACTGCTGTCAGAACATATTTACCACTGTGTTTAGTGGCCAAATAACGGATAGCCTTGCCCTCGGCCCAAATAATTGGGCCAACCAAGAACCGGTTATTGCGCGCTTCTGACTACGCCATGCAGACCCCGCCAAGGGGATCTGAATGGCTGATGACTTGCAGAAAAGGTTTTCAGAACAGCTTGGAAACAATATTCAGGATGGTCAGCACACCTATGATGGTGACAAACAGGTTGCTGGCCTGACCTTTATATTTTGCCAGTGCCGGTGTCTTGTTGACGGCATACATCGGCAGCAGACAGAGCAGGGAAGCGATGATCGGCGCCCCCATTGCCTCAATCAGGTCGAGGATGTTGGGGTTCACATAAGCGACCAGCCAGGTGGAGCCCATGATGAACAACATACTGACCATATTGAGTTTTTTACTGGAAACCTTGCTCTTGTCGCCCTGGTAGCCAAAGCGGAGGATAAGGCCGTTCAACCCTTCCAGCGTCCCCAGATAGTGGCCGAAGAAGGATTTGAAGATAGCAACCAGCGCGATAATGGACGCCGCATACTCCAGAGTGGTGGCAAACGCAGACTTGCTGCCCGTCATCGAGGAGAAGTGGTTGGCCAGATAGGAGAGCACCGGAATATTCTGGGCCTTGGCTTCCGCCATATTTTGCGGCGACAGGGTAAACAGGCAGCTGAAGGCAAAGAACATCACCACGGCCACCATCAGCATGCTGGCACCGGAGATAATCTTCGAGCAGCGCTTCTCGGTAAAATCACGACCGAACTCCTGCTCATACTCTTCCCGCTTGGAGACGATGAAAGAGGAGACAATCGGCGAGAAGTTGAAGGAGAAAACCATGATGGAGATCCCCAGCCAGACGGTGACCAGAATACCATCGTGACCGAACATGGATATCTCGCTAAGGTTGACCTGATCAAAGACGGCACTATTCCAGTACGGAACGAGGGAGAGAGAGATGACCACTAGGCTGGCGATGAAAGGAAATACCAGATAGCTCATTACGCGAACCATCAGATCCTTACCAAAATAGATCACAAATGCCATCAATAGCAGCAGCCCAAGGGCGACAACACCCCGATTAAGCGGCGCCATTTGCAGTTGATGCTCCCAGAATGCCATAAAGGTATTGGTGATCGTCACACCATATATCCACAGCAGTGGGCAGATGGCAAAGAAATAGAGGAAGGTAATCACTACCCCACCCATTTTGCCAAAATGTTCTTCAACGGTCTCGGTAATATTTGCCGATGGATTGCTGCCAGAAAGACATAATCTGGCCAACGCCCTGTGGCAATAAAATGCAATAGGGTAAGCCAGCACCAACATGATTAATATAGGTATCAGGCCACCATATCCGGCCCGAATAGGGAAAAATAGAACACCTGCACCGATCGCTGTACCAAACAGACCTAATCCCCATGTGGTATCCGATTTACGCCATACACGTGTATTCTCTTTACTGCCGGTGACAACACTGTCTAATATCATGACTGCATTCCTTACAGGCTAAATTGACGAATATTGTTCTGTTCGATAATTTCGGTGATCCGGGTCAGGTCAATATTGCCACCAGAAATAATACTGACGGTTTTTTTGCCTTCGACATAATGTTTGAGTTTGCCGCTCAGCAGCGCTGCCGAGGCCAGAGCTCCCGCCCCTTCGGTAATCACCTTGTTGCGCTGAATAAGGTCAACCATGCTGTGACGAATATCATCCTCGGTGACCAGTACAATATCATCCACCAATTGTTTGACGATTTCGAAGGTCAGGGTGCCGGGTCTTGCCACGTCACAGCCATCGGCCAGCGTACTGCTGGTTCTGTGATTGGTAATGGTGCCTGCGTAGTATGAAGCCGCCATGCCGTGGACATTCTCCGACTGCACGCCAATCACCCGGATAGTCGGGTTGATGGATTTGATGGCCATGGCGACACCGGCAATCAGACCACCACCGCCAATCGGCACTATGATGTTATCGACATCATACAAATCTTCGATAATTTCCAGGCCGATGGTTCCCTGGCCGGCAATCACTTTTGCATCGTCAAAGGGGGGGATAAATACGCGGCCTTCCATCTCCACGATTTCGCTGACTTTGGCAATGGTGTCATTGAAACTATTGCCATGCAGAATAACTTCCGCCGAATAATCGCTGGTTGCAGCAATTTTTGATTTGGGTGCGCAGCAAGGCATGACCACCTTGGCATCAATTCCCAGCATGGCACTGGACAAAGATACCCCCTGCGCGTGATTACCGGCAGAGCAGGCGACAACACCTTTTTGACGATCCTCCAGACTTAATGAACTGAGTTTGTTGAAGGCACCGCGAATTTTAAAAGAGCCTGTACGTTGCATGTTTTCAAGCTTGAGGTAAACCTCGCCATGGCAACGTTCGCTGATGTAGTTAGAGGGTAATTGCGCGGTCTTGTATATATGGTTGGTCAGTCTTTTTTTGGCTTCGGTAATATCATGAAGACCAATGGGCAGATTGCTATACATCTTCATCGCAAATCTCTTTTTATTTATTAATTTGTAGGGTTTTATTTCACTGGGCGAAGCGATACTAGGTTCTATCACTTGCAATTAATGTGAGCATAAACACAAAAAAATCTACAAAGAGACTGCGTTACGGTGAAATTATCAAAAAATGTGATGGCAGCAACACTTGAATCCAAAATGATTAAAAAAAGTAATCGCAGATTGGAAAATCAATATGATTAACAACTCCAAAACAAAGCGGCAAAGATTAGATTTTTCAGGGCGAACGCGTTGCTTTTTGCAACCGGCAATCAGTTGCTTGCCTGCCAGAACCGGGATAATAAAAAAGGAGCCGATGTGGCTCCCTATCGACAACACAGGACCGATTACTCGGCTGCTGCATCATCTTTCTTGTACTTGGCAGCAGTCTCTTTGATCAGAGCCTGCAACTCGCCAGCCTGGAACATCTCGATCATGATGTCACAGCCACCGATCAGCTCACCTTCAACCCACAGTTGCGGGAAGGTCGGCCAGTTGGCGAATTTTGGCAATTCGGCGCGGATATCCGGATTCTGCAGGATATCAACGTAGGCAAACGGCTCGCCGCAGGACATCAGAGCCTGGGAGGCCTGGGCAGAGAAGCCACAGCTGGGTAGCTTGGGGGAGCCCTTCATGTAGATGATGATGGGGTTGTCAGCCAGCTGCTGCTTAATCTTTTCAATAGTTTCCATAGGTGCCTCACTAGAGCGATTTCGGCGGCCATTCTACTGCAATCTTGCCCGAGCACAAACTGACAAAGGGGTGACCCGGCTCGAATTGTGCAAAGAACCCACACAGGATTGATCGCGATCATGGCGCCAATCAAGAGTTGTTAGGCCATCTTTGATACTGCTACAATCCCTTGGCTTTGGGCTACCCAGCCCCATCATTTTAAAAACAACTCTTTTCACATATAGAAAAGAGTACGCAATGTCTTGCAACCGTCGCCTTCGCACGGTCCAGCCAATGGAGAGTAGAAAATGGCATTCGAACTTCCCGCTCTGCCCTATGCAATCAACGCTCTGGAACCGCACATCTCCCAGGAAACTCTGGAATATCACCACGGCAAGCACCACAACACCTACGTGGTCAACCTGAACAATCTGGTGCCGGGTACCGAGTTTGAAGGCAAGTCTCTGGAAGAGATCATCAAGACCTCCAACGGCGGCATCTTCAACAACGCCGCCCAGATCTGGAACCACACCTTCTACTGGCACTGCCTCTCCCCGAATGGCGGTGGCGAGCCGACTGGCGCCCTGGCTGATGCTATCAACAAGGCATTCGGCTCCTTCGCCGAGTTCAAAGATGCCTTCACCAAATCAGCCATCGGCAACTTCGGTTCCAGCTGGACTTGGCTGGTGAAAAAAGCTGACGGCTCTCTGGCTATCGTCAACACCTCCAACGCTGGCTGCCCGCTGACTGAAGCCGGTACCACCCCGCTGCTGACCGTTGACCTGTGGGAGCACGCCTACTACATCGACTTCCGCAACCTGCGTCCGAAGTACATGGAAACCTTCTGGGCTCTGGTTAACTGGGAATTCGTGGCCAAGAACTTGGCTGCCTAATCAGCCTCGCTTGCCAAAACGCCCCGCACTGCGGGGCGTTTTTTTATATCTAGATGGCTGCGTAAATGAAAGAGGCGCCCGCAGGCGCCTTTTACATATCGAGATAGCCAGTTTACTGGTCCAGCTCGTCCATGTATTCATCCAGATTGGCATCGTCGGCCTGCTCTTGCTGAGACGCTTTCAGCTCGGTCTGCTTGCCCGTCACCTTGCCCTGGTTATATTGCAGGTAGAAGTCCTTGGTTAGCGCATAGGGGTCGAGGGAGTTGTCGATGATCCGCTCCTGATCGATCAGCTTGGCGCGATTGCCCAAGCCATCCAGAACCCAATGAGTAACCCTTAACGGGATAGTCAGCAAGGCATAGGGGAAGTAGATGGTGTCAATGGTGTCACCAACCAGCTCCCGAGTGGTGGTCGGACCGTAAACAGGCACCATGATGTAGGCACCATTACCGATATCGGCCCTGCCCAGCACTGTGTCCATCTCCAGCTTGTTGCGCTCGAGGCCGGCATGTTTGGCCACATCGAAGATACCCAACAGACCGACGGTGGTGTTGAGGGTAAAGCGCCCCAGGTTGGTCCCTGCCCCCTTCAAATCACCGGTGATCAGATGGTTCACCATGCTGCTTGGCTCATCAAAGTTGGCAACAAAGTTGGCAATGCCATCCTTCACCCCCACCGGAATATAGCGAGCGTAAGCATGTACCACAGGACGTGCTACATAGGGCTCCAGCACATCATAGTTGACCGCCCACATGGCCCGGTTGGCCCCCTGGAAGGGATCGCGCGGATCGGCCGCCGTACTGGTTGCGCCCGGATTATTCATGCCGGGATTGAGATCCAGACTCTCTGGGCCAGGCTTGGGTGGACCACCGGCACAGCCAGCCAGCAAGAGGGCTGCCAGTATGGCCCCTGAACGAAGATACATATGATTGTCCTGACGTTTTATTTTGATTTATCAGAAGTATAGATAACCCGGCCCCTATCCAGGAGCCGGGTTATCCAAAGGCATATTAGAGGGCGTGATCGATGCGGATGTCAATCGGAGCAGCAGGGATCTCGGCCGTCTTGACCGGCACGGATACCCCTTCGAAGGCTCCTTCCTTGTTCATCACATTGCCACCACGCGAGAGACGCGCCTTGAACTGCAGTTCTGGATACGCTTCCAGCTTGCTGCCCTCCATCATGGCGTCACCATCCCCCAGTGAAAGGGTGACAGGCAGGGTTGGCCCAGCGATACGTTTCACCGCGATGGGCATGGGTGGTCCGTTGGGCACCACGGCAAAGACGAAGAGGTGAGCATCTTCCGGCATCTGGATGCCCGCAGCCAGCGTGATGTGGATGGGGAACTCTCCCTCATTAACGTCAGACTGCTTTACCTGCTCTGTTCCCGTTTTGGCTGCGCCTGAATTCGTCACCTCTATGCCACGCTGCTTGAGCTGCGTGCGGGCATACTCCATGGAGCGCTCAACCATCACATAACGGGGAGAGCCTTTTTCCATCAAGGGCAACATCGCCTGCCAGCGAGACAGCGCGGTCTGGAAGTCCTCTTTCTGCAGCGCCATAAAGGCATAGACGGAGCGCGCCTCGATATTATCAGGCTCCTGCGCGATGGCTGCACGCAGCAGTGCATCGGCCTGCACCTCCTCCCCCGTCATCATCAGCGCTTGGGCATAGGGCACCGCCACCAGCGATTTCTGGGGAGCAAGCTTGTAGGCACGCGACAGCGCATCGTTGGCCATCTCGGGATCATTGCCATCCAGCGCCAAACGTCCGAGCAGCAACCAGCCGCGGTAGTCGTTCGGTTCATCCTTTAGGCGGGTACGCAGTGCCAGCGTGAAGTCCAGCAGATCCTGCTCGGTTACCTGGGCATCACGCTCCACAAGAATCCGGTTGCTGAGCTCACCAAGACGGTTGCTGGCATCCTGCCAGCGGCTCACCTCCTGCCATGAACCCAGCTTGTAGTAGATACCCAGGCTCACCACCACCAGCACCAGCACACCTGGGATCCAGCTCAGACTCTTGCCACTGCGGGCTGTCTGCTCCACATCGGGAATATCATCCAAGAGGCTGCGCTGCAACTCGACCAGCGATTCGGGCTCCTCGGCAAGCACACCCTGCTCTCGCTCCTCGCCAATCTCTAGCAAGCGCTGACGATAGAGCTGTTTGTTGAGCGCCGAGCGACTGATGCTCTGGTTTCCCTCACTGCGCCACAACGGTAACACCAGAGCCAGACTCACCAGCACCAGCAGGGCCGCAATCACAATCCAAAAGGCGGTCATTGTTTCTCTTCCTCTTTGAGCAGCTCGGCCAGGCGACGCTGCTCTTCATCGCTCAGGGTGCTTTCCACAGGCTCTGACGTTGCCGCAGAGCGTCGGCTACGTATCACCACCACGCCGATGCCGATAACGATCACTAACAGCGGGCCAAGCCAGAGGATCAGGGTCGATGCCATCAGGGGCGGGTTATAGAGAATAAAGTTGCCATAGCGGGCAACCATATAGTCCACGATCTCCTCTTTATCCTTACCCTCGCGCACCATCTGGTAGGTCTTGTCGCGCAAGTCCTTGGCCAGCCCCGCATTGGAATCGGCGATATCCTGGTTCTGGCACTTGGGGCAGCGCAGCTCTTTGGTCAGTTCGCGAAAGACCTGCTCCTGATTGTCGTTGTCGAAGGTGTAGACATCGATAGCAGCCATGACCGGCGTTTGTACCACCCATTCCAGCAACAGCAGCAGGGAAGCAATAAATACTCTCATCAGCACGCCCCTCACTTCATGGCATCAAAGATGGGTTTGAGGGTCGACACCCAGTTCTCGGGATTGATATCCCCCACGTGGCGATAACGGATGATCCCCTTGCTGTCGATAAAGAAGGTCTCCGGCGCGCCGTACACCCCAAGATCCAGTCCCAGCATGCCGTCCGGATCATAGAGATTGACCAGATAGGGGTTGCCCAGCTCCGCCAGCCATTTGATCGCCTTGTCGCGCTCATCCTTGTAGTTCATGCCGATGATGGGAATGCCCTGCCCTGCCAACTGTTTGAGGTAGGTGTGCTCGCCGTAGCAGGTCGGGCACCAGGTGGCCCAGACGTTGAGCAGCATGGGGCGACCGGTCAGGATACTGCGATCGTGCTGTTTGTTCAGATCGTAAATGTCCTGCAGGGTAAACACCGGTACCTCCTTGCCCACCATCACGGATTCGAGCTTGGTGGGATCGGAGTAGAGCCCCTTGAACAGGAACACAGCCCCCAGCAAAAAAACGATAAAGGGAATTAAAAACAACCAGACCTTTTTGTTCATGCCTTGGCTTCCTCCTCACGACGGCCGAAACGGTAACGCTTGTCGAGCATCGCCAGCACGCCACCGATAGCCATAAAGACGCCGCCGAACCAGATCCAGCGCACGAACGGCTTGTAGTAGATCCTCACTGCCCAGGCATTGTTGTCTAGCTGCTCGCCAAGGGCCGCATAAAGATCTCGCGTGAAACCGGCATCGATGGCCGCTTCGGTCATCGGCATCCGGGTCACTGTGTACATCCGCTTCTCGGGCTTGAGCAGGGCGACCTGCTTGCCATTTTTGTGCACTTCCAGCACGCCCTTGAAGCCATCGTAGTTGGGGCCGTTCTTCTCTTTGATCCCGGCAAAAACGAACTCGTAATCGGCAAAGTGCACCCGATCACCCGCCTGCATCCGCAGATCCTTCTCGATGCTGTAGTTCTGGGTGCAGGCGATACCTATGATGCTGACTGCCAGCCCCACATGGCCAAGGATCATAGCCCAGTGACTGTTGCCAAGCTTGCGCACACCGACCGCAAAGCTGTGCTTGTGGGTCGCGCGCACCCAGGTCTCCTGCAGGCTGGTAACGATGACCCAGGCCCCCAGACCAATCCCCACCGCAGCCCACGGCTTGAAGGTTTCGGCAAAGATCAGCGGCAACAGCAGGGCTGCTGCCAGGCTCAGCACCAGCGCAAGAATCACCTTGCCCTTGAGCTCGCCAAGCTCCTGGCGGCGCCAGCGAAACAGCGGACCAACCCCCAGCAGCAGGGCAAACGGAATGATCAGCCAACTGTAGATATGGTTGAAGAAGGGAGTACCGATAGAGATGCTCCCCAGCCCCAGCTCCTTGTGCACCAGCGGCAGCAAGGTGCCAAGCAGCACAGTCAGCAGGCCAGCCACCAGCATGATGTTGTTACAAAGCAGCAGGGTTTCGCGACTCCACAGCTCATGCTTGCCGTGGCTTTTCACCTGCGAACCTTTAAAGGCAAACAGCAGCAAGGATGAACCGATCACCGCCAGCAGGAAGCCGAGAATAAACAGGCCGCGGGTCGGGTCGGAGGCAAACGCATGCACCGACACCAGCACGCCGGAGCGCACTAGGAAGGTACCGAGCAGGCTCAGCGAGAAGGCCGAAAGGGCCAGCAGCACGGTCCACGCCTTGAAGGTGGCGCGCTTCTCGCTCACCGCCAGCGAATGCAGCAGAGCGGTACCCGCCAACCAGGGCATGAAGGAGGCATTTTCTACCGGATCCCAGAACCACCAGCCGCCCCAACCGAGCTCGTAGTAGGCCCACCAGGAGCCCAGCACTATGCCGAGGGTCAGGAATACCCAGGCCGCCATGGTCCAGGGGCGCGACCAGCGGGCCCAGGTTGCATCAAGACGACCGGTCATCAATGAGGCTATGGCGAAGGCAAATGCCACCGAGAATCCTACATAACCCATGTAGAGCATCGGCGGATGGAAGATGAGACCCGGATCCTGCAGCAGCGGATTGAGGTCACGGCCATCGACCGGAAAATAGGGCAAGGTGCGGGTGAAGGGATCAGAGGTGAACAGCACGAAGGCGGTGAAACCGACCGAGATCAGCCCCAACACGCCGAGCACCCGCGCCACCGCATCGAGCGGCAGACGGCGGCTGAACATGGCTACCGCCGCAGTCCAGCCACCTAGGGTCAGTACCCACAGCAGCAGGGAACCTTCGTGGGCCCCCCACACCGCCGAGATACGATAGGCGAGCGGCAGCAAGCTGTTGGAGTTAGTGGCCACATACTGCACGGTAAAGTCGTTATCGATAAAGGCCCAGGTCAGGCAGAGAAACGACAGCAGCAGCAACAAAAACTGGGCATAGGCGAGCGGACGAGCCGCCGACATCATGCCAAGACGCCCCCGACTTGCGCCAAGCAGCGGATAGCTACCCAGCAACAGGGAGGTGGCAAAGGCCAGGATCAGCGCAAACTGTCCTAATTCCGGGATCATGGCTTATTCCCCTTCAACTGCGCATCGGTGTATTCAGGTTTGAAGTGCATGCCACTGGTGGCATCGGCCACTTCTGGCGGCATGTAGTTTTCATCGTGTTTGGCCAGTACCTCGAACGCTTCGACCGTGGTGGCATCCTTGAGAGTTCCTTGCGCCACAATCCCCTGCCCCTCGCGGAACAGATCCGGCAGGATGCCATCAAATTGCACCATCACCTGATGACCACCATTGTCGATCAGGTTGAAGCTAACCTTGAGGCTGTTCGGATCGCGCTTGACAGTGCCGGGGACCACCAGACCACCAATGCGCAGGCGCTGCCCCTCTTCCGGTTTGATCTTGTCCGGCCCCTTCCCTTCCACCAGCTCGCTCGGGGTATAGAAGAGGTCGATATTCTGACTGAGGGCGTAAAGCACCAGGCCGCTCACGGTGGCGAGGCCCAGGGTGATGGCCAGAATGATGGTGAGGCGTTTTTTGCGTCTCGGGTTCATAGGGTGTTCTCCATCTGCCGGGCCGCCTTGCGACGGCTCTCGCGTGCCTGCTTGCTGCGTAACTCATTAAACAGACGACGGGTTTTCATGCGGGTAGAAATGATGATACCGACCAGACAGAGCAGGGTCAGACCGAAGGAGAGCCAGACGTAGAAGGCGTAACCGCCCATCGCCAAAAAGTCACTGAATGAGGCAAAGTGCATGCTTACTTCTCCTGTTCGGCAATCTCTTGAACCCAGGGACGATGCCACTCCCGCATCAAGAGCTCGTTTCGAAAACGCATCAGGGTAAGGGCCCCGAGAAAGGCAACAAACGCCAAGATCATGATGAGCAGTGGCCAAAGCATCTCGGGAGAGATGGAGGGTTTGTCAAACTTGGTGATAGTGGCCCCCTGGTGCAAGGTGTTCCACCACTCCACCGAGTAGTGAATGATGGGGAGGTTGATCACCCCCACCAGTGCCAGAATGCCGGCAGCACGGCCAGCAACCACCTTGTCACTGAAGGCGTTGTAGAGGGCAATCACGCCGAGATAGAGAAACAGCAGGATCAGCTCAGAGGTGAGCCGTGCATCCCACACCCACCAGGTTCCCCACATGGGCTTGCCCCAGGCGGCACCGGTAAACAGTGCAATAAAAGTGAACACAGCGCCGACAGGTGCGATAGCCGCCACCGTCATGTCCGCCATCCGCAGTTGCCATACCAGCCCGATAAAGGCGGCAACTGCCATGGTGGAGTAGGCCCCCATCGAAAGAATGGCGGAAGGAACATGGATATAGATGATCCGGAAGGAGTCACCCTGCTGATAATCGGCGGGTGCAAAAGCCAGTCCCCAGACAGTGCCGATGATGAACGATAGCAGACTTATCACAGCAAACCAGGGCAACAGGGTCCCAGCCAGCCGATAGGCCCGTTCGGGTTTAGCGTAAGGGTGCAACCATTTCCACATAACTCACAAACCTTTTTGTTATTAATTGTTTGGCGAGGCCTAACATACTGACCTCGGGGTAACATCAAATACCTCGAAAGCAATAAGCGGCAATCCGCTTGATCCATCGCAACTTTATTTCTGGAAAAGAATGCCCCATGCGAAACCATGTTGCGTTCTACCAATAGATCATCAGTTAAGACTGACCCTCAATGCGGCCGAAACGGCCAACGGCGTCAGCGTCAGGGCACCAACCAGCATGGCGGCCAGAATGGCAAGCTGTCCGCCATAGGGCAAGCCCATCCCCGCCGCATCAATTGCAGAGGTGGCAAAAATCAGTACCGGAATATAGAGCGGCAGGATAAGCAGACTGAGCAGCACTCCGCCCTTGCGCAACCCGACCGTCAGGGCAACCCCGACTGCACCGAGCAGGCTCAGCACCGGTGTGCCGAGTGCCAGAGTGGCGACTACCGCCAGATAACTGTTCATATCCAGCGATAGCAAAATTGCCAGCAAGGGCGAAATCAGCAGCAGCGGCAATCCAGTCAGTAACCAGTGAGCAATCACTTTGGCCAGCGCCAGCAACCCGAGTGAATGGGGCATCAACATGATCTGCTCCAACGAACCGTCGCCAAAGTCGTCGCGAAACAGTCGCTCCAGCGACAGCATGGCCGCCAGCAAGGCTGCCACCCAGATGATGCCGGGAGCAATGCGAGCCAACAACTTGGGCTCAGGGCCGATACCGAGTGGGAACAGGGTGATGACAATAAGGAAAAACCAGAGCGGGTTAAGAATATCTGCACGCTGGCGCAGGGCCATCAATAACTCGCGGTGGATCAAATACATGACGGCACGCAACATCGAAACTACTCCTGCAGCAAGGGCGTAAGCGAGAGTGTTTTCAGTCGACCCTGCATCAGCGTCATATCCTGATGAGTGGTGAGGATCACCATCCCCCCCCGCTCGGCATGAGCCAGAAACAACCTCTCCAGCACCTTGACCCCCTGCTTATCAATGGCGGTAAAAGGCTCATCCAAGATCCAGAGAGCCGGTTTGTCACTGAGCCAGAGCCTGGCCAGAGCCACCCGACGCTGTTGACCTGCCGAGAGCTGTCCGGTCGGGTTCTCTTCAAAACCGGCCAACCCAACCTGGGCAAGCACCTGCCACAAATCCACTGTCTGCCGGGATACATGATGCAGCTTCTGGTAAAAGGCGAGATTTTCGAGCGGAGTCAAGGCAGCTTTGACCCCGGGCTGATGACCGAGATAGAGCAGATTGGCATGGTACTCATCACGGCAATGGCGAATATTTTCACCATTCCAGCACACTTCACCGGAAAACGGCTGAGACAGGCCAGTCAGCAGACGCAGCAGGCTGGTCTTGCCAACCCCGTTGGGACCTTCAATTTGCACCAGATCACCGGGAACTACCGCAAAGGAGAGATGTTCAAACAGAGTGCGATCTTCACGCACGCAGCTCAGATTGTTAACTTGAAGCAGCATGGAGATTTTTTCAGAGAAAATGAAGCGGCTTGCATCTTAACACAGTATTGGAATACGTCTTTTCCAAGATGCCCTTCATCCACTGTTTTTGTGGAGAAGATCGCGCACAAGGAAAAATAGGCGTGGAAAATGATGACAATCAAAGGCATCCAAATAGATCAAACTGGAAACCTCATAACAAACCAGTATTAGCAAATAACTATTCTTCTCGATCACTGTACATGGCGCTCCATGAAAGAGCGCCATACATGCAACAGAAAAAATTCAGGAAGGCAAGTTGCCTTCCTGAATCATCAAGAGCGGCCTTTTCGCAACGATATCAAGAGCTCGGCTTCTGCCTTTGGCAACTCACACTCACTCATGACCTCATCAAGGTCGGCGCCCAGTTCGACCATCTTGGCCGCTCGACTGTAAAGCCGTCGCTCGGGATCCTGCATGGTCAATTCTTGCTGGCGTTCATTGACCTGCTGCATCGCCCCTTCTACCGACTGTAACCGCTGTCCCATGCCGATGGCGCCGGTATGAAGCTCCATCATCTGCTTGCGCAAGCTTTCCAACTGACCTTGCAGCGTAGCCACACTAGCCTCGGACTCCTGCTTGCTACGCTTGCTCTTGAACCAGATATAAGAGGCAAACGCCAAGGCAATCAGGGACATCCCCAAGGCAACCATCTCGATTATCAAAACATCACCTTACTTATCAGAGGGAACCGATATCTTCCCACTCTTCATCGGAGAGCAGCTTGTTCAAGTCAACCAGGATCAGCAGTTGCCCATCGCGGTTGCTCACCCCCTGAATAAACTTGGCGCTCTCTTCGGTACCTACAGCTGGAGCAGCATCGATTTCGGAAGATTTCAGATATACCACTTCTGCCACGCTGTCGACCATGATGCCAATCACCTGCTTCTCGGCCTCGATGATAACAATACGGGAATTTTCGCTCACATCACCGGAAGGCAGACCGAAACGGGAACGGGTATCGATGACAGTCACCACATTGCCACGCAGGTTGATGATCCCCAGTACGTACTCAGGCGCCCCCGGCACCGGTGCAATTTCGGTGTAGCGCAACACCTCCTGAACCTGCATCACATTGATGCCGTAGGTTTCGTTTTCCAGCTGGAAGGTTACCCATTGCAGCACTTCATCTTCGGCCAGATTCTGTGCGATATTGCGCTTTTCTGTCATGTTTTTATTCCTTTTATGAAAACGTCTACTGCTAAAACTAGCAATAAAACAGCTCGATTGCAGAAGTTATCAGCGACCTTCTATGTTAACCCCACGCTCCAGCAACAAGAGCAGTTCACGAACGTGTAACAGGGCACACATTTTTTCTTTGACCATGCCCGCCAACCAAGGGCGCTTGCCCTCCTGATGGCGCCATTTAACCTGGTCACGGTGTAACAATTCAGTCCCTTTGAGATGATGACAAGCCAGCCCCCAAGGGGATTCACCCAGCATAATCAGATACTTGTAATCATCCATCTCGAGATGCTGACCCGGCATGACCCACTGGGCGGTATCGACCACATTCATCTTCTGCTCGCGGGAGGTCATGATCCCCTTGTACCAGCCCGGCTGGCCAAACAGGGAGGTGATCTCGCCCAGCTGGTGAATACCACCAAGCTCGGTCAACGGCACCGCAAACGTCACGCCCGCGACTTCAAAAAAGAGGGCCTGAAACTCTTTACCGGTATCGATATTCTCCCAAGTGACAGGTTCAGTTGCTTCTACCGGAGCAACCTCCAACGCAGTTTCAGTCAAGATGGTGGTGTGGGGCTCTGCAACTTCGGGCAGCAGCACCTCCTCAGGCCATTCAGGCTCAACCGGCAACAATGACTCCTCGGCCACAATCTCCAATGGGGCCGTCAGTGTCACCTCCTGAGTGAAGGCATCATTTTCAAACTGAACTTGTCCCACCTGAGCCAATAGCTCACCGAGCTGGGCAAGCCGTGGATCGCTTTCCAAATAAGGTGCAGCGACCACCTCGGGGACACTCTGGGGCTGATGTTGCAACTGTAAAACAGGGGCGGATTGAACGTCTTCCACCTCATCCATGACCAGCGGCTCATCGAGCAGCAGGGAGTGGAAATAGTCATCCATTGCCCGTACTTGAATGGTATCTCTCATGCCGTCACCTCATGAACCCGTTGCCGTTCAAGGGCATCAAGATGGTTGAGCAGCGTCTCATAGGCATAGGTACCACGACTCCCGGGGGAATAAATGGATGGAGGGATGTGCAACAAGCTGGCATCCCGAAACTTGGTATCAATAGGGATCACCGCATTCCACACCGATTCACCATATTGATCCTTGATCGATTTCAAGGTCATCAGTGAGGCCCGGGTACGCTTGTCGAACATAGTCGGGATCACGGTATAACGGAACTTGTCACGCTTGGAACGCTGCATGATCTCGAATGTCTTCATCATCCGCTCCAACCCTTTGAGAGCGAGAAACTCGGTCTGAACCGGCACAAGAATACGATCGCAGGCAGCCAGCGCATTGACCATCATCACCCCAAGCACAGGCGGGCAGTCGATCAGCACATAATCATATTGATCCTGAATGCGCAGCAGCGCCCGCTTCAGCACCAGCCCCATTCCCTCACGATTTCCCATTACCCGATCAAGAGTCGCCAGGGTAATAGATGCGGGTAGTAAATTGATATTCTCGAACTTGGTCTTGAGCGTCAGTTTATTGACAAGCTCGGCTGTCGGTTTGACAGCTTGAAACAACTCATAGAGGGTTCCATCCAGACGATCTGAATCAAAATCAAGATATGCAGTCAGCGAGGCGTGAGGGTCGGTGTCAATCAACAGCACTCGCTGACCACGCTGGGCCAGGATCCCGGCAAGCGAGACCACTGTGGTGGTTTTACCCACACCACCTTTCTGGTTGGCAACCGTCCAAACAATCACTGTATCAATCCTGCCTTGTTGTTATACGTATGCCGCCACCGGGCAAAGAGATAACCTTTATCTCTCCAGCATCCACCGCCTGCTGCACCGCAGGAACCGGCTCGGCAACCACCGGGGGCTTTACCGACACAGGAGCTGGCGGCACCCAGGCGAATTTGGAGATTGCGACCACGACCTTGCGATTTTGCAGCCGGCCTTGCTCGGTGCTGTTATCGGCAAAAGGGGAAAACTCGCCATATGCCTCAAATGCCAGACGCTGGGGTGCGATGCCATCAGCAATCAAGCCATTGAGCACCGCTTCGGCCCTCGCAGCAGAAAGCGCCCAATTAGAACGATAAATTTCATTATTTATCTGTTGGTTATCTGTATATCCCCGAACCCTTACATAGTTATCGACCGGTTTGAGAATACTTGAAAGAGTATTGATTACCGGTGCAGCATTCGGTCCCATAAAGGCGCTACCACTGCCAAACAGCAGACCTGAACTGAGTTCCACAGTCAGCCAGTTCTCGTCTTGCGTCATTTTGACTATCCCGGCATCCACCAGTGACCCCATGCTCTCTTGCAACTGCATATCAAGTTTGGCAAGTGTCGTGCCATCTTGCAGCACAGGGACACCAGAAATGGGGGCAAGTGAAGGAGAGGGGGACGTTGCGCTTTCCAGCAACGAGGGGGAGGCAGAAACAGCATTCTCCAACAGTGAATTGCCCTGCCCCTCCAGCAGACCATCACTGCGAGACTGCATGACACTGAACGCCTGACTCATGCCATCTATCACCGCACGATATTTGTCCTTGTTCACCAGCGCAACAGAGTAGAGCACCACAAACAGAGCAAATATCAGCGTCATGTAATCGGCATAGGAGACCAGCCAGCGGTCAAGGTGTTCACGCCCCTGCAAGTGCAAACGATAGCGCTTGCGCATGGCTACTCTCCTTTCAAATAGGCCCTGAGCCGACGTTCAACCTGTAAACCATTCTCACCATGGGCAATGGCTAACAGCCCTTCCAGGGTCATCTCCTGAAACAGTGCATAGTGATAGTGAAACGCTCGCAACCGGTTGGCTATCGGTAGATAGATCAGGTTGGCAAACCCGACACCATAGATGGTTGCCACAAATGCCACTGCGATGCCAGCCCCCAGAGCAGATGGCTCTTCAAGATGAAACATGGCCTGGATAAGGCCCAAGACAGCGCCGATAATCCCGATAGTCGGACTATATCCCCCCATGGCTTCGAACACCCGGGCCGCATGTTCATTACGCTCCTGCTCGATATCGATATCGGCTTCGAGCAACATGCGAATATCCTCCGTGGAGACACCATCGACAATCATGTTCAACCCTTGGCGGGTAAAATGGTCCTCCTCCTGCTCAGCCTGATTTTCGAGGGCCAGCAGCCCCTGCTGGCGTGCAAAGGCAGCCCAGGATTGTAGCCGTTCAGCCTGGGCAGAGAGATCCTGCCGTGGCGGATTGAAAATCCATAGACACTGGCGCAATGCCAGCAAAACAAACTTGGCAGGGGTCTGCAATGTAACGGCACCAACTGTACCGCCAAGAACAATGAGAAAAGCAGGCCCGTCCAACAACGTCAACAGGGAGCCACCATGCCACAGCTGGGCAATAGCAATAGCCCCCAGTGCGAGGAGCAGACCGAGCAAGCCCATGATTAGCGCCCCAACTCAACCAGAATACGCTGGGCCACCTTGTCCAGAGGAAGTGATTCACTGGCAATACCTGCCTTTGCAACCGCTTGAGGCATGCCATATACCACGCAGGAAGCCTCATCCTGAGCCCAGATTGTAGAGCCCTGCTCTTTCAGCAGTCTGGCACCATCACGGCCATCAGCCCCCATACCGGTTAGCACAATCGCCAATACCTTGTCGGCATAGGTCTTGGCCGCAGAGGCAAAGGTAATGTCCACGCAAGGCTTGTAATTTACCTTGTCGTTGCCATCAACGATGCGAATACGGGCGCCTGCACCACGACCCTCCAACAGCATCTGCTTGCCACCGGGAGCCAGGTAGGCATGGCCCGGTTTGAGGACGTCTCCATCCTCGGCCTCCTTGACACCTATCTGGCATAATCCGTTCAGACGGGCAGCAAAAGCTGCGGTGAAGGTGGCTGGCATATGCTGGATAAGCAAGATTGGGTGAGGAAAATCCCCCGGCAACTTGGTCAGCACATTTTGCAAGGCTACCGGGCCGCCGGTAGAAGTCCCGATCGCCACCAACTGATAACTCTTGCCACTTCGCTTGAATGAGGCACTTGGTACAGTGCGTTGCAGCTCAGACTGACGCTCAGGAGCTCTGGCGGCTGTGCTACCTAGCGGACGAACCGGTTCAGATGCTTTGGGGCGAGCAGCGGATGTCATCAGGAAGCGCTTGCGGGAAATCTCCTTCACCCGTTGTTGCAACAGTCTGACCGCCTCGTCCTTGTCTCTGGCAATGTCTTCAAATTTTTTGGGCAAGAAGTCAAGAGCACCGGCGTCCAGTGCATCCAGCGTTGCCTTGGCGCCTTCATGTGTCAGTGAGGAGAACATCAGAATGGGAGTTGGGCACTTGGCCATTATCTCCCGCACTGCACTGATACCATCCATCACGGGCATCTCGATGTCCATGGTGATCACATCAGGGCGCAGCGACATGGCCTTGTCCACCGCCTCACGTCCATTCTGGGCCGTATCAATCACCGTCAGCATGGGATCCTGATTGATGATCTCGCTCACCCGACGGCGAAAGAAGCTCGAATCGTCGACAACTAATACCTTGACTGCCATTGTTGTTTTTCTAACTCCTTGGGCCTGAGCGATTAATGTCTACGCGCATATGCTTTGAGCAGACTCGGCACATCCAGAATAAGGGCAATTCCACCATCACTGGTAATGGTCGCCCCGGCCATGCCAGGGGTGCCTTGCAGCAGATTATCGAGCGGCTTGATCACCACCTCTTCTTGACCAATCAAGCTGTCGACCACAAACCCGATTTGCTGAGTGCCAATCTGCACGATCACCACATGCCCGGTATCCTGACGTGAGCGCTTGTTGGTACCACGGATCAACCACTTGTGTAGATAAAAGAGGGGAATCGCCTTATCACGCACAATGATGGTGAGCTGACCATCGACCATATTGGCCTTCTTCAGATCCAGATGGAAAATCTCGTTCACACAACCAAGGGGAAGCGCGAAGGTCTGCTCACCCACTTCAACCATCAGGGTCGGCAGAATGGCTAGCGTCAACGGAACCTTGATTTCGAGACGGGTGCCTTTACCCCAGGTAGAATCGATGTGCACTGACCCATTGAGGCTGACAATACTGGTTTTGACCACATCCATTCCGACACCACGGCCAGAGATATCGGAGATCTCGGACTTGGTCGAAAATCCGGGGGCAAAGATCAGGTTATAGGCATCGTTATCACTCATGCGCGCGGCAGTATCTGCATCCAGCACACCGCGGCTGATCGCAATAGACTTGAGTTTTTCCGGGTCCATCCCGGCGCCATCATCCTCAATGCAAAGCAGGATATGATCGCCTTGCTGGGAGGCGCTAAGGGTGATCGTCCCTTGCCGCGGCTTGCCCGCTTTCTCTCGCACATCCGGCATTTCGACCCCGTGATCGCAGGAGTTGCGAACAAGGTGAACAAGAGGATCGGCGAGCGCCTCCACCAGGTTTTTGTCGAGGTCGGTCTCTTCCCCAACCATCACCAGCTCAATCTCTTTTTTGAGGGTTCTGGCCAGATCACGCACCACGCGCGGGAAACGACCAAATACCTTCTTGATTGGCTGCATGCGGGTTTTCATCACCGCACCTTGCAGGTCAGCCGTTACCACATCCAGATTGGCAACCGCCTTTGACATCTCTTCATCATTACTGGCAATACCCAGACTCACCAGCCGGTTACGAACCAGTACCAACTCACCTACCATGTTCATAATGACATCAAGGGTCTTGGTATCCACCCGCACCGTCGTATCGCTTTGCACTGCACTGTTTTCGGCAGGAGCTGGCGTAGCCTTGGCGGCAGGCGCTGATGCCTTGGCTGCTTCGGCAGGTTTTGCGGGGTCAGCCTGTACAGGTTTGGCTACAGGTGTTGTCGGTTTGGGCGCAGTCACCGCGGCAGGCGCGGCAGGTGCGGCAGGTGCGGCAGGTGCGGCAGGTGCGGCAGGTGCCATACTACTCTGAGGACCTTGGCCACGACCATGCAATTCATCAAGCAGGCGTTCAAACTCATCATCATCGATAAGCTCGTCCACCTCTTTTTGCACCGACTTCAGAGGATTCACCTCTGGCGCCCCCATGTGCTGTCCCTGACCATGGAGTTGATCCAGCAAGGCCTCAAACTCATCATCGGTTATATCGCCAGATTCGCCAGCAACAGTCGCTCCTGCCGCACTCTTGGTTGGTGTGCCCCCCACGCCATGCAGCTCATCCAGCAGACGCTCGAATTCATCAGCTGAAATCTCGTCTATGGATCCGCCCCCGTTAACAGGAGCAGGATCGCTGGCCTGGTTTATCGGTTCAACAACCTCGGGGTCGGAGACAACCTCAACAACAGGAGTGACAGCCTCCTGCTCCATGGCAATAGCGCCACTTGTCGCGGTTCGGAGTTGCTCTTCTCCTTCAGGCTTGCACAACTCGTGGAGGTCATGGAGCAGATCATCAGACGCAGGACTTGGCGCTTCACGGTTTTGTACTTGGGCGAACATGACGTTTATGGCGTCCAGCGCTTGCAGGATCACGTCCATCAGTTCGGCAGTCACGGTTCGCTTGCCATTACGCAAGATATCAAATACGTTTTCAGCGCCGTGGCATACGTCAACCAACTCCCCCAAAGACAGGAAACCGGCACCACCTTTTACTGTATGGAAACCGCGAAAGATGGCATTTAACAGATTCTTGTCATCAGGCCGCTTTTCCAAGTCGACCAGTTGCTCAGACAACTGTTCCAATATTTCGGATGCTTCGACCAGAAAGTCTTGCAGTATGTCTTCATCAACTTCGAAGGCCATGCGTCACTCCATTAGAATCCCAAGCTAGACAGCAGATCGTCCACATCATCCTGACCATTGACTACATCGGCACGCGCCTCTGGATTCATGATTGGGCCTTCGGCTTCAATCCCATTCACAGGGAGAGTACGAGTTGAATGCTCAGCTGCAGCCTCACCAAACATAGTCAGCATTTCTATTAATTTTGTTTCAACTTCCTGAACCAGTTTTATGACCTTGCGGATCATCTGGCCTGTCAAATCCTGAAAGTCTTGTGCCATCAGAATTTCTGTCAGCAGTTGTCGTAACTTATCGGCATCTGACTCAGAAGCCTTAATGAAATCATCAAGTTGATGGCATAAGGACTTAAACTGCCCCACGCTCATATCTCTGGACATCAGTGCATTCCAGTTGGGCATCACCAGCTGGATATTATCATTCAGGCGATCCGCTATTGGCAGACTGGCCTCTACCGCATCCATGGTGCGATTAGCAGCCTTGTCGGTCATATCTATGACGTAATTGAGGCGCTCCCTCGCATCGGGAATGTCATGGGTGGCCAAATCGGGAATTCGGGGGTCGAGACGAAATTCTTGAAGTGAGTTATGCAGTTGTCGGGTCAGCTGACCAACTTTTTCAAACAGATCGGCTGCGTTGGGGGCACATACATTGGCAAGCAGTTCATCGGCCAGCTCGAATTCACCTTGCTCCAGATGAGCAACAAGCATCCTTGCCTGGTCGAGCGAAATCATTGCTTTCGTTTTGGCCATCATCCCTGCTGCTCCTTAGCCAAGGCGTTCAAAAATTTTGTCGAGTTTTTCTTTGAGCGTTGCTGCAGTGAAAGGCTTGACGATATAACCGTTAACGCCGGCTTGCGCGGCTTCGATGATCTGCTCGCGTTTGGCTTCTGCCGTCACCATCAGTACCGGCAGATGCTTGAGCTTTTCATCGACACGAATGGCTTTCAGCAGGTCGATACCTTGCATGCCTGGCATGTTCCAGTCGGTAACCACAAACTGGAAATCACCATTTTTCAGCATCGGCAATGCTGTGTTGCCGTCATCCGCTTCATGGGTATTGTTGAACCCAAGGTCGCGAAGCAAGTTCTTGATAATCCGGCGCATCGTTGAAAAATCGTCAACAATGAGGATTTTCATGTTCTTGTCCAAAATTCCCTCCTCAATAGCCACCTCAGTGGCTCACTTACATGATGCTAAAAACGGGTTGTGTCATGCGGATTATGCCTTAGAGTTTCATCTCAGTGTAGCCAGTACAAACACTTATAGATGCCAATCTCTCAAACGAGCTCGTAGTCTGTGCATTGCCTGACTATGTATCTGACTCACGCGCGACTCACTCACATTCAAAACCTCGCCAATTTCACGTAAATTCAGCTCTTCATCGTAGTAAAGAGAGAGAACCAGGGCTTCTCTCTCCGGTAAGCGACCAATTTGCTCCGACAGTTGAATTTGAAATCGTTCTGTGGCCAGTTCATCAAACCCCGAGCCTGACGGAGCTTCATCAGGGTTACCGATCACATCCTCACTGACCCCCAGATCCTCGATACCGATGATCTTGCCACAGGAGACATCCTGCAGCATGACATGATAATCAGCGAGAGAGACCCCCATTTGCGCTGCGACTTCCGCGTCGCGAGCATCCCGTCCATTGGCTTGCTCCACATTTTCGATCGCTTCGGCAATCGCTCTGCTGTTTCGATGCACGGAACGGGGCACCCAATCACCACGCCGGATCTCATCCAGCATGGCACCACGGATACGGATCCCGGCATAGGTCTCGAAACTGGCTCCCTTGCTACCATCAAAGTTCCGTGACGCTTCGAGCAGCCCAATCATACCTGCCTGTATCAGGTCATCCAGCAAGACACTGCTTGGCAGGCGAGCCAGCAAATGCTGGGCTATCCGCTTGACCAGTGGAGCATGGCGCTCTACCAGCAGATAGGAATCCTGATGACGCAAGTACGCTTGGGCTTTATTCACGGGAACCTTCCTGTGTGGTGGCCTGAGTCTGCAACAGATTCTCCAGGAAAAACTCCAGATGACCGCCAGGCTGGTTTGGTACCGGCCAGCTAGCTGCTTTGTTGGCCAATGCGCGGAAAGCCAAAGCCGCCGGCGACTTGGGAAACGCCTCGACAATCAGTTTCTGCTTGCGCACGGCGGCACGCAGATTGGTGTCATAAGGCACGCAGGCAACCAGTTCCAGTGACGTATCGAGGAAACGATCGGTTACCCGGGTCAGCTTGGCAAAAAGCTCCTGCCCTTCACGCAGGCTGCGCACCATATTTGCCACTACCTTGAAGCGAAATACACCGTGCTCTTTGGAGAGGATCTTGATGAGGGCATAGGCATCGGTAATGGAAGTCGGCTCGTCACACACCACCACCATGATGTCCTGCGCAGCACGGGTGAAACTCAACACCATGTCCGAGATCCCCGCCGCCGTATCCACCATCAGAATATCGACCTGGGTCTTCATCTCGCTGAAGGCGCGGATCAGTCCGGCATGTTGTACCGGTGAAAGCTCGACCATGGACTGGGTCCCCGAGGTTGCAGGCACAATCATCATGCCATACGGTCCCTCAACGATAATGTCGTCGATAGTGCACTCACCTGCCAGCACGTGAGAGAGATTGCGATGAACCCGCAGCCCCAGCATGACGTCGACGTTGGCCAGACCAAGGTCAGCATCCAGCACCATTACCCGTTTGCCTTGGGCCGCCATGGCTCCGGCCACGTTCAGGGTCACGTTGGTCTTGCCCACGCCACCTTTACCACCGGAAACGGCGATCACTTTTACTCGATTGTTTTGACGCATTTTGCGCAGACCACTCGCCTGATCCATATACATGTTACTCATAAAACTCCGAATCTTCGGCCTCGCCAAAGCCTGTGCCCCAGAAATAGGGCTCTTCTGTTTCTCGCTCCAGCGAGCCCATGGCCGCGCCGACAAGCTGCGCCGCATTGGCAACCTGAATATCTTCCGGAACCCGCTGCCCATCCGTGATGTAACTGATAGGCAAGGCATTCTGGATACACACGTTAATTACTTCGCCCAGATTCAGACTCTCATCCAACTTTGTAAGTATGCAGCCGCTCAAGGGAATGCGCCGGAAATGGTCAACCGCTTCCTGCATTACCCGACGCTGGGAGGTTGCCGACATCACCAGATAGCTGCGGATCCTCACCTTGGCATTCTTGACCAGGGTATCGAGCTGCTCGGTCAGCCGGATATCCCGCTGCCCCACGCCTGCCGTATCGATCAATACCAGCCGACGGTGGCGGAACTGATAGAGGGCATTGGCCAGCTCTTCGGCATCACGCACCTGACGTACCGGACAGCCCATGATCCGGCCATAAGTCTGTAATTGCTCATGAGCACCGATCCGGTAGTTGTCAGTGGTGATAAGGGCCACCTGCTCGGCACCATACTTCATGGCAAAACGGGCGGCTAATTTGGCGATGGTGGTGGTCTTGCCCACCCCGGTCGGCCCCAGCAGGGCAACGGCGCCCCCCTGACGTAAAATCTCGTCCTCGCTGATCTTGAGCTGAGCCGTCAACACTTCCGCCAACTGGGCCATCGCCTGATGGATGGGCATGTCTTCAGGGATCAGCCCCGCCAGTTGATCGGCAAACGCATCGTCAAAGCCCATCTTTTTGAGCTCCTTGATCAGCAGAGCCCGCATCGGCTCACGTCGCTCAACTTCCTGCCACATCAGACCGGAGATCTGGTGCTCCAGCAATTTGCGGATACTGGCCATCTCCTTGCGCATCCCCTCCATCTCCTGATCCCGCTGAGCAGGTTGAGAAGAACGCTGGGCGGAGGCAACCCGGGCTTTGGGCTTGACAGGTTCCGGGGCGGCGCCCCATTGCCCCTGCTCGGCCAATGTTCTGGGCGCTGCATTGGCAGCGGCCAGACCGGCCGATTGGGTATTGCCCATTGGCGCCCCATTGCCCGGCTTGAGCTTCTGCTGGCGCGCCAGCAAGGCTGCCAGGGTATCGGCATAATGTTCGTTCTGTTCCTGAACCTTTGTGGGCTCGGGGCGGGTCATCTGCCGAGCAGCAGACGAAATATTGACACTCTCATCGTTCAGCTGACGGCGAACCGGCGCATCTTTGGGCCCCGGAACCTGGGATTGATAATCGACTGCGGCGACTATCTCTACCCCTCCGGTGACCTTCTTGTTGGACATGATGACAGCGTCAGGCCCGAGCGTCTCCTTGACCTCGGCCAGAGCCGTTCGCATGTCCTTGGCAAAAAACCGCTTAATCTTCACCCATCGTCTCCGCTAACTAGTTCTGCCCTACCGCACTGACGATGCGGATCTGCTTGTCGTCGGGCACTTCCTGATAAGACAGAACACGCAACCCAGGAATGGCATTCTTGACAAATTTTGCCAGGGTATTGCGCAAGATCCCCGATGTCAGAAGCACGGCCGGTTGGCCTTCCAATTCTTGTCGTTGAGTGGCTTCCACCAGCGAGCGCTGCATTCGCTCCGCCAGACCCGGCTCAATACCGGCACCATCACCTCCACCCGCCTGCAGGGATTGATGCAATATACGTTCCAATTCAGGTGCCAATGTTATCACCGGTAGCTCTGGGTCTGGGCCGGCAATCTCCTGCACAATCAGACGACGCAGGGCAATCCGGCAAGCCGCGGTTAGCACTTCCGGATCCGGACTGCGCGGCGCGTATTCAACCAGGGTCTGCAGGATAGTGCGCATATCGCGGATTGGCACCCCTTCATTGAGCAAATTCTGCAATACCTTCACAAGGTTACCCATGCTGATCACTTCCGGTACCAACCCTTCGACCAACTTGCTCTGGTGTTTGCCAATCATGTCGAGCAGTTGTTGTACCTCGTCATGGCCGAGCAACAGTGAGGCATGGTTGGTCAAGATCTGACTCAAATGGGTGGCAACTACGGTCGCAGTATCCACCACTGTATACCCCAGGGTCTGCGCCTGTGACACCTGCTCCTTGGCTACCCACACTGCTTCAAGTCCAAACGCGGGATCCCGGGTAGCAATCCCCTGAATTTGGCCGAATACCTGCCCCGGGTTGATGGCCATCTCTTTATCATGGTAGACGCTGGCCTCGCCGGTACTGACTCCCATCAAGGTAATGCGATATTGATTTGGTGCCAGATCCAAGTTGTCGCGGATGTGGACGGCAGGCACCAGAAAGCCCAGTTCTTGCGAGAGTTTCTTGCGCACCCCTTTGATCCGGTTGAGCAGTTCGCCCCCCTGATTGCGATCCACCAGCGGGATTAGCTGGTAACCCACTTCCAGCCCGATGATGTCTACCGGCATCACATCGTCCCAGCTCAACTCTTTCTGTTCATGCGATGGCTGGTCAGTACTGGTCGGCATCAACTCGCCGCTGGCTGCTTTGGCTACCGCCAGCTTCTCGCGGCGCAGCAGCCACCAGGCTCCAGCGGCAGCGATCGCCCCCAGACTCAGGAAGGCGAAGTGCGGCATCCCCGGCACCAGTCCCATCATCAGCAGGATACCGGCAGAGATGATCAAGGCCTTGGGATTGTCGAACAGTTGGCCCAATACCGCCGTGCCCATATCCTGATCGGTATTCTGACGGGTCACTATGATGGCGGCGGCGATAGAGAGCAACAGGGAGGGGATCTGCGCCACCAGACCGTCACCTATCGCCAGCAGGGTATAGATCTCGGCAGACTCCCTGAAGGTAAGATGATGCTGCATCATCCCGATGATAAAGCCGCCGATGATGTTGATGAAGAGGATCATGATGCCCGCAATGGCATCCCCTTTGACGAACTTGGAAGCACCATCCATAGAGCCATAGAAGTCCGCTTCCTGGGTCACATCCTGGCGACGCTTCTTCGCCTCTTCCTGGTTGATGAGGCCGGCATTCAAATCGGCATCGATGGCCATCTGTTTGCCCGGCATCGCATCCAGAGTAAAACGGGCGCTCACTTCCGCGATCCGCCCGGCCCCCTTGGTGATAACCACAAAGTTGATGATCATCAGGATAGTAAAGACGATGATGCCGACTGCATAGTTACCGCCGATCACCACATTACCGAATGCCTCGATCACATGGCCTGCCGCTGCACTGCCATTGTGACCTTCCAGCAACACCACCCGGGTCGAGGCTACGTTCAATGCCAGCCGCAGCAAGGTGGCCAGCAGCAATACGGTCGGGAATGCAGCAAATTCGAGGGGGCGCCGGGTATAGACGGATACCAGCAGCACCACGATAGAGAGCGCAATGTTGAAGGAGAAGAGCACATCCAGCATCAGTGGCGGGATGGGCAACACCACCATGCCGAGCGCGGCCAATACCAGCAGAGGGGTACCAAGGCCTTTGCTCAATACTCCCCGAGACTGTTTTAACTGGCCCAATACTGCCTTGAATTCCATCGCTCTTCTCAATGTCAACCTGCTGGTGCCAGATTAAAGCAAACATTAAGCCAACAATGCAACACATTGAAATGCAATGAATTTATTTTGACAACGTCAGAACTTTGTCATTTGCGATATTCAGTCGGAATGGGCAGATCTTTAGCCAGCGGCTGAGGACGGCGCCCCTGGCCACGGCGGAATTTCTTGAGCTGGAAGACATAGGCCAGAACCTGGGCAACCGCCGCAAACAACCCTTCCGGGATCTCGTGGCCCAACTCGGTAGAGTGGTAGATAGCCCGGGTCAAGGCCGGTGACGGCATGATGGGTATCTCGTATTCTCTAGCTATCTCCCTGATCTTCATTGCAATTTCATCAGTTCCCTTGGCCAAGACCTTGGGCGCAGCACCGGGTTTGCCCGCATCATACTTGAGCGCTACCGAGTAGTGAGTCGGGTTGGTGATCACCACATCAGCCTTGGGTACATCCCCCATCATCCGGCGCATCGCCATCTGCATCTGCAACTGGCGGATCTTGCCCTTTACCTCGGGTTTACCCTCGCTATCCTTGAACTCGTCCTTCACCTCCTGCTTGGTCATCTTGAGCTGACGCATATGGTTCCATTTTTGGAACGGCACATCGATGGCCACAATAGGCAACAGGGCACAGCAAAGAATGATCAGCATCCACAAAAAAAGGTCGAGGGCATCTATAATCCCACCGGGGAATCCCTCCATGGAGAGGTTGAGCAGATGATCAAACTGGCTGGAGAGCATCCACCAGGCAAACAGGGTGATGAACACCACCTTGGCGATGGACTTGACCAGCTCAATCAGCGACTGCACCCCAAACATCCGCTTGAACCCGCTGATGGGGCTCATCTTGCTGAATTTCGGCATCATTGCTTCAGTGGAGAAGTTCATCCCCCCCATCAGGATATTGCCGATAAAAGCTGCAATAGCGACCAGAGCGAATAGCAATCCGAGCGGAAACACCAGTTCCCCCAGCAGCGCCGGCACCATGGCAACCATGGCATTGGGATCGAAAGCCTGCTCTCTGTTCAGCGTGAAGCCCATGGTCACCACCTTGAGCATGGCGTTCGCCAGGTAACCCTTGATAAACAGCAGGCCAAATACGGCTGACAACAGCACACTGGCTGTTCCCAGCTCCTTTGAACGTGCAATCTGCCCTTTTTCACGGGCCTGTTGCAGTCGTTTGCCCGTGGGTTGTTCGGTACGTTCCTGGTCGGTATCAGCCATTGACACCTCCGAAACATTGGGTGTCAATCAGCTCGCAACTGACCTCCTGCACCCGCTCCCACAAGGTGTCGAAATGGCCGAGGAACCCGCCGATCGTAAGCCAGAGGATAAGCAAACCCGACATCATGCTGACGGCAAAACCGATACTGAAAATATTGAGCTGGGGGGCTGCCCGGGTCATCACGCCAAAAGCGAAGTTGATGAGCAACAGCGCCACGATGGCAGAGAGGGCCATCACCAGCGAGGCCTGATACATGACCCCCAGGAACGCGCTCAGGGTTTGCATAGAAGAGAGTGACAGACCGCTATCGGAGATGGGTAGCGTCTCAAAACTGAGGATAACCAGGCGTAGCATCACCAGATGACCATCAAGCGCCAGAAATACCAGAGTCGCCAGCATCAGATAAAACTGACCGACCACAGGGGCCGACTGGCCATTCATCGGATCCACCAGGGTGGCAAAACCCAGACTGGTTTGCATGGCTATCACCTGCCCCGCCATCACGAAGCTTTCCATCAGAAACTGGGTCATCAACCCCAGCGCAATACCGATCAACAGCTGCTGGCCCAAGACCAGAAAACTGCCGGCAGAGAAGAGCTCCACTGGGGGCATGGGAGGGAGCAGAGGAGCAACCAGAAACGTCACGGCTACCGCCAGCCCCAACCTGATCCGAGCGGCGACCAGCCGGCTGCCAAATACCGCCATCACCATGAAAAGGCTGCTTATTCTAGCCAGTGGCCAGAGAATGGACGACAACCACTCCATGATCAGAGCGGTGGTATAGGTCACCCCACCACCTCGGGAATTTGATTGACCATCAGGATGAAGAAGTCCATCAGACTCTGCATTCCCCAGTGAGCACCAATCCCTAGGGCCAAAAGGGTCACGATGAGACGGGGCAGAAAGCTCAAGGTCTGTTCGTTGATGGAGGTGGCGGCCTGAAAGATGGCTACCACCAACCCGATAGCAAGGCTGGGCAGGATCACGGCGCTGACCATGATATTGACCAGCCAGAGCGCCTCACGAAATACATCGACAAAGGTTTCTGGACTCATGTTCGGGCTCCTTGCATGGGACCGGTTAACCGGCACCCAGTCCGAAACTGTTGGCCAGCGAACCCAGGATCAGGTTCCAGCCATCCACCATCACAAACAGCATCAGTTTGAAGGGCAGCGAGACGATCATCGGCGAGAGCATCATCATCCCCATCGCCATCAAGATACTGGCGACCACCAGATCGATGACCAGAAACGGCAAGAACAGCATAAAGCCAATCTGGAAGGCTGTTTTCAGTTCGCTGGTGACAAAGGCCGGGATCAGCACCCGCAGCGGCACATCGGCAGGCTTCTCCACCTGCACGTTGGCGATCTCCATAAAAGTATTGAGATCCTTGATCCGGGTCTGGGCCAGCATGAACTGGTGGATGGGCAATTCAGCCCGTTCCAGCGCCTCCTTGGCCTCAATGGTTTCGGCCAGATAGGGCTGCAGTGCCTCGTCATTGATGCGATCCAGCACAGGCGACATGATGAAGAACGACATGAACAGGGCGATGCCGATCAACACCTGATTGGAGGGGCTCTGTTGCAGACCGATCGCCTGACGCAAGATACCCAACACTATGATGATACGGGTAAACGAGGTCATCATGATGACCATTGCCGGCAGGAATGAAAGTGCCGTCATCAACGCCAGCACCTGCAGGGTCAGGCTGTACTCCTGAGAGCCATCCCCCATGGTCTTGACGGTCACTGCCGACATGCCGTCCTGCGCCAACGCAGGCCAGGCGCAAAACAGCGAAATCAACAGGCTGGCCAGCAATCCGCTTTGCCACAACAAGCCGTTAGTTTTTTTCATGTTTGCCCATCAACTTACCCAGCTGCTGGGAAAATGCCTGCGGCGGCTGTTCGTCCAGCGGCTCCTCCAGCCGATAGAGAAAGTTGACCTGCTGCGGCGTTACGCCGACCAGCAGCTGCTGCTCACCCACCTTGACCACCAGCAACTTCTCCTTGTAGCCCACAGGCAGCGTAGCAATCACTCTCATCTGCCCGCCCCCCATGGCGGTGGCAATTTTGCTCTTCTTGAGCAAGAAACCCAGCACCAGAATAAGCCCGATCACCATCAGGCTGGAGAGCAGCCAGGAACTCAGGCTGGGAGGGTTGGCGGCCCCCCCCACCTCGGCAAACACCGGCAATGGCAGCCACAACAGCAGCAGACGCATCATTTGAGTTTCTTAATCCGTTCAATCTGGCTGATGACGTCGGTCAGGCGAATACCGAACTTGTCGTTCACCACCACCACCTCGCCGTGAGCGATCAGGGTACCGTTAACCAGCACGTCGAGGGGCTCGCCCGCCACCCTATCCAGCTCCACGACCGAGCCCTGGTTGAGCTGCAGCAGGTTACGAATGCTAATCTGGCTGCGACCTACCTCCATCGAGATGGTGACCGGAATATCCAGAATGGTGTCAAGCTTACGCCGCTCCTCGGCACTGATAGGGGCATCGTCCTTGAGCTCTTCCAGCGGGGCCGGTTTGGCTTCCGCCGTCACCTGCTCCTCCAGTGCTGCCGCCCAGGCATCAGCCATCAGATCCTCTTCCTCTGTTCCGCTCATCTTGTTTCCTTATACCACTTCGTGACGCTCAATAACTGCAAACCGTCGATTAACGCTGTTGTTCTTCGATGCTGCGCTCAAGCTCTTCAAGCTCGGCCTCACCATCGATACGTACACCACCCCGGGTCACCAGATGCATCTCGGTCTTGACCCCTTCCGGGCGCTTGAGCTTGTCGGTGATCTTGAGTGCCACATTCTCCTTGGTCCGCCCCATCTTGGCATGGAAGGTGGGCAAATCTTCCACGTAGACCAGCAAATGTTCGGGCATGTCGACCGGAATAATATCTCCCGGCTGCAGCTCCATCAGTTCACGCAGAGTGAGTTCGGTCTCCAGCAGTTTGGCCCTCAACTCGACCTTTACATCCATGATCTCGTCACGAAGTGCCTTGCTCCAGCGCACGTCTGTGTCACCCTTGTCACTCTGTACACCGGCATCGAGCAGTTCACGGATCGGCTCCAGCATGGAGTAGGGCATGGCCACGTGGAAATCGCCGCCGCCACCATCGAGTTCGATGTGAAACGAGCTCACCACAATCACTTCGGTCGGGCTGACGATGTTGGCCATCGCCGGGTTCACTTCAGAGTCGAGATACTCGAACCCTACGTCCATCACCGGCGCCCAGGCATCCTTGTAATCCTCAAACACCAGTTTGAGCAGCATCTGGATGATCCGTCGCTCGGTCGGCGTGAACTCGCGCCCCTCAATCTTGGCGTGGTAGCGCCCGTCACCACCGAAGAAGTTCTCCACCAGGATGAAAACCAGTCGTGCCTCCATGGTGATGAGTGCGGTTCCTTTCAATGGCCGGAAACGCACCATATTGAGGCTGGTCGGCACGAACAGGGTGTGAACATACTCACCAAACTTCAGCATCTGCACTCCGTTGATGGAGACCTCGGCGGTACGACGCATCATGTTGAACAGGCTGATCCGCATGTGGCGAGCAAAACGTTCGTTCACCAGCTCCAGGGTCGGCATCCGGCCACGGACGATGCGGTCCTGGGAGGAGAAGTCAAACTGGGCAACGCCGGGGTCTCCGGCGCCGCCTATCTCTTCCTCTTCGACATCATCGACACCGTGCAAGAGGGCATCAATTTCGTCCTGACTTAACAGATCGCTCACGCTTCACCTACTGCATTACAAAGCCGGTAAACAGCACTTGTTCGATAACGGGGGAAGAGACCAGGTCCTTAAGCACCCGACGGCACTCTTCCAGTGAATCCTTGCGCAGCTTCTCCTTGCCTTCAAAGGTCATCAGCTGTTCGGCACTGGCTGCACTGAACACCCGCAGCAAGGTGCCTTCAATCAGGGGTATATTCTGTTTGGCCAGCGTCTCGTCGGCGGTGCCGCGCACCATCAGCTGGATCTTGATCTGCACCAGTCGATCCCGCTGGGCTCCCGCGACGTTGAAGACAAAGGGACGCGGCATCCCGACATAAAGGGATGGCTGGGGTGCTTCCACCTTGGGTTTGGCCTCAGCACCCTCCGCCGCTTCGGCAGGGGGGGTATCCGAGCCGGACAGCATAAGCCAGGCGCCAGCTCCACCACCGCCCAGCAAAATGACCGCCAGGGCAATGATAATAATCAGCTTCTTTTTCTTGCCCGCAGCCGGGTCTTTTAGCGTCAATTCGTTATCGTCAGCCATCCCTTGTCCACCCTAGTCTCAAACTTGTTCAATATCATAAACTTACTCGGGATTGCATCAAGCATAGAAATCTATTCCTGAACCGTTTGTCGATTCCACCGACAAATTGGGGTTGGTCGTAGTGACCTCCCCGTCAAGATGGCTATGACCGGAGTGTCCCTCTCCTGATTGTCCCTGCCCGGCAAACGCCGACTGACCCTGCTGTTGTTGCTGCGGTGACTGTTGTGACTGCTGCTGCACCTGGGTCTGGCCAAGCTGGATCCCCTGCCCCGCCAGCATTTCACGCAGACGGGGCATCGCCTGCTCCAGCATCTCACGGGTCTGTCCGTGCTGGACTACAAAATGGACGCTCGCCTGGCTGGATGCGTCGATCTGGATCTTGATCTTCATCTTGCCAAGGCCGATGGGGTCTAGCTGAAGCTCGGCCTGCTGCAGCTTGTCGGCCAGCATCAGGTTGACCTTCTGGTGCAATTCGGCGGGTGCTTCCTGACTAGACAGTTTCAAATGGGGTAAATTCTGCGGTTCACGGCGCAACGTGCCCTCAGCGGCGGGCGCCCGGCTGTCGGCCACCTGGGGCTGAGGCTGGCTGTTCTGGCCATGCTGTACAGTCTGGCTCTGGCTGCTCTCGCTGCTCGATGTCGTAGCGACAAGACTCTTCTCAGACTCACCGGCCTTCGGTTTTACCTCAAGCGAAACCGCTTTGCGCACCTCGTCGGTGCCCGTCACTTCCATCTGCCTGATCCCGGCTGAAATGCTCGACAGCGGTGCTTGCGGCCCCTGAGATTCGGCCTGCGCCAACACCTGCTGCGGCGCCACCATCACGGGTGCGGCAGCGCTATCGGTCTGAGTCGTCACATTTGGCGTCACGCTGCTCTGGGCTGTGGCACTTTGCACTGTCGTCACTTGCGCCGCACCTGGATTGGAGGATGTGGTTGTCGCTGCCTGCTGTCCCCCCTCGGCGCTACTCTTATCAGCTCCCTTGCCAGACCCATTAGCGGTGCTCTCTACGGCAGTAGAAGTGGTTGAGCTACCCGCATCTGGTTGTTTGCCCCCCTCACCGAATGCCTTGAGCACCGCCCCCTGAGTCGTGGCTTGAGCAGCTTGTCCCTTGCCGGTCACGACGCTGCTGGCAGCGGGGTCGGATTTGCTGTCATCTCCCTCTTTCACTGCGGGTGACTCACCACTATTTGCCGCATTGGCGGACGCCTCAACCGGCAACACCCTGGCCAGTTGGGCCATCCGCTCAGCCCCCGTAAGGGGCTTGGTGAGCTTGCCATCTGCCCCGAGAGTTTCACCCTTGGCAGAGACTTTCTCCCCGGGCTGACCATCTTGGGTGGCGGCGGCATCCTTCCCCTCAGAAGTGTTGGGAGCGGAGGACAGTACGGCGGTCGAGGCGTCGCCCTGCTCAATCACTCCTCCTGCAGAGAGTGAAACCGGAGTTTCAAGGGAAGATTTACCAGTCGTAGCCAGAAGCGACTGCGCCCCGGACTGATCGGCAAGTTGGCGTACAGTCCTGACAGTTGCAGGGGACTGCTCGCTTTCATCAAGCGCAATCCCCTCCAGCGCACCCTCTTGCGGCAACGGATTGCCGTCTGCCGCAGTGGCGCTCTGTTGGGCCGCCACCGCCAGTTGGGGTGTCACTAGCGAGGTATCGAGCTTGAGGGAGTCTTGCAGACGGAGCAGAAAGTCGGTGGCAGGGAGCTCCTCCGCCTTGTTGTCGGCGCCAGGCTCCTGCTCCTTGCTGGCCTCCTCTTTGGGAGAGGCGCCCTCGGTCGCCAAAGATTTGGCTGATCGGACATTTTTATCGCCCTGAGTAGCCTCGGCGGCGCCCTGTTCGCTGTTCCGGGCCTTGGCAATCAGAGTGGCGAAATCACCCTTGCTGTCGCGCCCCCCCAGATCGATGCCATTGCTCTCGACTGAGCTGCTCAGAGGCGCTTTGTCCAATCCGTTGGCCGCAGCCGAAGGCGTTTGTGTCAACACTGTCTGCATCATGATGGCATCCCTGAATTCTGGCGGCCCCCTACGAGATGGCCGCCGACAATGTCCAGATCAAAGCAAGTTACAGGCCAGATTGATGAAAACGCCGCAACATGGCGTACTCATCCAGCATCTTCTGCTCCTGACGCAGAGCTTTCTGCTGCTCGCGGCTCGCCTGCTTCTCCAGCAACAGCTCTACCGCCTTGCGTCGCTGCTGGGCAGCCAGCCACTCTCCACGACGTTGCTCCAGCGCCTGACGCACCTGCAGCACCCCTTCGTATTGCTGGGTCGCCGCCTGCTCAAGCTTGTTGATAAAGGCGTGATACTGGCTGTTTTGCTGGGGCGAAATCCCTTGTAAACCGCGATCGGTCCACTGCTGGTGGTAGATCTGGCGGTACTGGTTGAGGGCATTTTGCTGATCCATAAACAGCTTGAGATCCTGCTGCGCCTTCACCAGCGCCAGCGCACACTGCTGCTCTGCCTCAGCCAGCCGCTCTGCCAACAATAGCAACCCTTTACTCATAGTCGCACCCTCTCTTCCCAACCGTCATCAACGCATCAAGGGCATCGCCACCATCTGCAAGGCTTGCAGGCCATCATCGTAGTGAATGACCTCGCGCATCCCCTGCTGCAAGAACTGATCCAGGTAGGGTTTTTGAATGATGGCGCGGTCGATGCGGGGGTCGGAACCCTGACTGTAGGCACCGATGGTGATGAGATCCCGGTTCTGCTGATAGAGGGAGTAAAACTGCTTGAGGGTGCGCGCCAACTCCATGTGCTCAGGTGAAGTGACCATGGGCATGACCCGGCTGATGGATTTCTCGATGTCAATGGCCGGATAGTGGCCTGCATCGGCCAGATCGCGCGACAGAACTATGTGGCCATCGAGGATCGCCCGCGCCGCATCGGCAATGGGATCTTGCAGGTCATCCCCCTCGGTCAGTACGGTGAAGAAGGCGGTGATGGAGCCCTGGCCGTCGCTCCCGTTACCAGCCCGCTCTACCAGCGCCGGTAATTTGGCAAATACCGACGGTGGATAGCCCTTGGTCGCTGGCGGCTCGCCCACCGCCAGTGCGATTTCCCGCTGAGCCTGGGCGTAACGGGTCAGCGAATCCATCAAGAGCAGCACATTGAGCCCCTGATCGCGAAAATACTCGGCAATGGCCAGCGCCGTTTCACACCCCTTGAGCCGCATCAGCGGCGAAGCATCGGCGGGAGCGGCCACCACCACGGAGCGGGCACGCCCCTCCTCCCCCAGAATGTCCTCGATAAACTCTTTCACCTCCCGGCCCCGTTCACCGATGAGGCCGACCACCACCACATCCGCCACCGAGCCGCGAGTCATCATGCCAAGCAGCACCGATTTACCGACACCGGAACCGGCAAACAGCCCCATCCGCTGGCCCTGACCGACCGTCAGCACGGCGTTGATGGCGCGCACCCCGACATCCATCGGTTGATGGATCGGGCGGCGAGAGAGCGGGTTGATGCGGTGCTGGGCAAACTGCACCGTCCGGGACGAGATAATGGGGCCGAGGCCATCAAGCGGCTGGCCGATGCCGTCGATGACCCGACCAAGCAGGTTCATGCCAACAGGAATACCGTGCTCTTCGGTGATGGGCACCACACGGGCACCAGGGATAACCCCCTTGAGCTGTTCACTCGGCATAAGATAGAGGCGATCGCCCGAGAACCCCACCACTTCGGCCTCCAGCATCCCATCCAGGGTATCGATGCGACACAAGGCTCCGATGGCGGCACGGCAGCCGATGGCTTCGAGGGTCAGCCCCACCACCCGGGTCAATTTGCCGGCAACCGGCGGTTTGGGGGCGCTGTCGCGTACCTTGTACCCTTGCAACCGGTTCAGTAGCGAGCCGCTCATCTGGCCTCCTGGAAGCTAAAAAGTGCAGCCGGACGGTAACGTCCGGCATCGGTTATGGGCGTGGATCCTGCGAGGCCGGTTTCTGCGACGCATTGTCCCGCAAGAAGTTGCGCAGCAGCTGATCGATGCGCCCGGAGAGGGTCAGATCGATGCTGGAGAGCTCGGTGACCAGTTGCAGATCGCCGGGGGAGAGGGTGGGATCGCTCTGCAGTCGCCAGTGCCGCTTGGCGCACTCGTCGGCGCCAAATGCCTGCTCGATTCGCGTGATGTCATCGGGATGCAGCATCAGAGTCACCCCCTGCTCGGCGGCAGGCAGCAACGCCAGCCCCTCCTTGAGCGCCTCCAGCAGGATGCGGGGCGAGGTCTCTGCTTCATGGCGAATGAGCGCGCGGGCCAGTTGCATCACCAGCGAGACCAGTTGCTGCTCTACCGCCAGATCCAGCGCGCTCAGGGGATTGGCAAGGCGTGCGGCGAGACCCTGCCAGTGGGAGATCTCCTGCTCCACCAGATCGCGCCCCATGGCCAGCCCCTCCTCGCGCCCCTGTTCGAGACCTGCAGCATGACCCTGTTGCAATCCTTCCAGCTTGCCCTCTTCGAGCCCCTTGGCAAAACCGGCCTCGCGCCCTTCGGTCAGTCCCTCTTCCCAGGCGGCCTGACGGATCGCTTCGAGCTCTTCGGCGGTGATGCTGGGGGTCGGCTCCTGCTCGGGTTCCGGCTCCACCACCTCCTCTTCCTGCTGATACCAGTCAGGTGCAAGACCGAGCGCATTGGTCTCGGCCTCAGCCACCACGTCCATTTCGGGCCAGCCCCAGGCCTCTACCCGGGTCTCTTCCCCTTCAGGCCGCACATAACCACGCAGCTTGTTGTTCATCTATTCGCGCCGCTCCTTGCCAAGACAACATACTGGGCGGCAGACAGGTTACATGAGTTGGCCATGGTTTAGAGGAACTCCTCGCCACCGCCGGAACCCAGCATGATCTCGCCGGCATCCGCCAGACGGCGGGCGATGGAGAGGATCTCCTTCTGGGCAGCCTCCACCTCGGAGACCCGGATCGGCCCCATGGCCTCCAGATCGTCTGCCAGCATTTCTGCCGCCCGTTTCGACATGTTCTTGAAGATCTTCTCGCGCATCTGATCGTCGGACCCCTTGAGGGCGCGCTGCAACAGATCCCCAGGCACTTCCCGCAGCAGAGTCTGGATACCGCGATCGTCCACATCGATGAGGTTTTCGAACACGAACATCAAATCCTGGATCTGCTGGCTCATCTCTTCGTCCGACTCGCGGATGGAGTCCATCAACTGGCCTTCGATATTGGTATCCAGATAGTTCATGATGTTGGCGGCTGCCTTCAGGCCGCCCATCTTGGCTGCCTGGGCACCGGCCGCACCGGCGAACTGTTTCTCCATGATGTCGTTCAACTCTTGCAGTGCCGCCGGTTGTACCTCTTCGAGGTTGGCGATACGCATCACCAGATCGAGGCGCACCTGCTCCGGGAACTGGCTCAGGATCTCGGCGGACTGCTCCGGCTCCAGATAGGAGAGCACTATGGTCTGGATCTGCGGGTGTTCGTTCTGGATGATGCTGGCCACCTGACGGGCATCCATCCACTTGAGCGAATCGAGGCCACGGGCGCCGGAACCGAGAATGATCTGGTCCACCAGATTGCTCGCCTTGTCCTCGCCAAGGGCCGCCACCAACGCCTTGCGCACAAAGTCTTCACTACCGATACCTATGTTGGTGTACTTCTGGATATCGTCGATGAATTGACGGTGCACCGCCGCCACCCGATCGTGACTGAAATCGGACATGGAGGCCATCGACATACCGAGCCGCTGCACCTGCTTGGGTTCGAGATGGCGGAAGATCTGGGCGGCATCCTCTTCGTTGAGGCTCAACATCAATACAGCCGCCATCTCCATACCGGACATCTGATCCAGCAACTGGCGCTGGCTGTCGGTAATGTCGTTGCCGGTCACCTGGCTTTTAGTTTCTTCAGGCATCTTTGGTTACCCACTCTTTAATGACCTGAGCGGCCAGATCCGGTTCGTTCGCCACCAGCGCACGCACCGCCTTGAGCAAATCTTCATCACGGTGCAGATCCGGCAGTTTCAGCTGACCATCGCGCACCCCGAATACCTGCTCTCCCTCAACCTGGGCTGCCAGCAAGCTGAGCTCGTCGTCACCCCCCAATACGGTGTGGTTGTCAAAGTCCACTTCCCCTTCCGGCTTGGCATCCGGATAGAGCAGCCGCTTGAGCATGGGGCGAACCACGGTGACGATCAAGACAATAATCACCAGTACCGAAGCGGCAATCCGTACCGCACGCCAGAACCAGGGCTGATCGTAGAGCGGCACCTCGGCCACGGTATCAAGCTCGGGACGATTGAACGGAATGGCGACCACCTCGAGGGTATCACCACGGGTCACATCAAAGCCAAGGCCACCGCTCAGCAAACGGCGCAGGGTATCGAGTTCCGCCTGACTGCGCGCTTCGCGGGTCACAGCCCCGTCGGCACCGGGCACCGCCTTGTAATCCACCGCGACCGAGACGGTCATGCGGCGAATGCCCCCCATCTGGCGCCGGGTATGGCTGACGGTGGTATCCAGTTCGAAGTTGCGGGTCGCCTCTTTGCGAGAACGCCCCGAGGCAGCAACGCTGGCCCCATCACCGCCAGTGGCCTGTTCAGGAATATTGGACGCGGCAGGGGGCTGGTTGCTGAGAGCCCCCGGCACACCGCCATTGCTGCCGCCGGAGCTGTTCTCTTCCAACGTCATCTCGGAGCGCACTGCAGGCAGATCCGGGTTGTAGGTTTTGCGGGTCTGCTCCTGCTGGGAGAAGTCGAGGGAGAGATCCACTTCCGCCGTATAATTGTCGGCGCCAAGCACCGGGATCAGAATGGCGTCAATTTTTTGCTTGTACTCCAGCTCCTGCTTCTGCTGCATCGCAAATTCCTTGCGCGTCTGGGCAGAGACGGGATCCTGGGAGCCGGAATTAAGCAGGCGGCCATTCTGGTCGGTGACGGTGACACGAGTCGGCTCCAGGCCATGTACCGCAGAGGCCACCATATCGACGATGGAGTCCACCTCCCCCTGCCCCAGTGCCGCCCCTTTCAGGTTGAGTACCACGGTAGCACTGGGCTTGCGCTCGTTGCGGGCAAAGACGTTATCTTTGGGGATGGCCAGCAGCACCTGGGCCTTGGCCACATTCTGGAACTGTTCAATGGCGCTCGCCAACTGGCGCTCGCGACTCAACTTGAGGCGCTCGGCCTCCATCCGCTGGCTGACACCGAAACTGGAGTCCTTGAGCAGAATATCCTCTCCACCATTGGCTACATCGGCCGCATTGGTGAGGCCGGCCCGGGTCAGTGCCAACCGGATACTGGCAAAGTTCTCGGCACTGACCAGCACGCTCTTGCCATCGACCTCATAGGGGATCTTCTGCTGATCGAGGAAGTCGAGAGTCTTCACCAGCTCCTGAGTGGTATAGGTGCCAAGAGGGCGCATATCCGGCTCCTTGCCCCACAGCAGGATGAAGACGGCGATGGCGAGGCAGATGGCAAGCCCCAGGATCAGAGTGATCTGGCGCAGTACATCGGTATTGGACAAGAATCCCAGTGCCGAGCTCTTCTGCTCGTTGGCATCGAGGGCGGCGGTGCCCTCATCGTTTATCAGCAGATCGCCATTTTGGTCAGTAGCCACGATTTATGTCCTTATTGCTGACATGTCATGATGCACGGTCATCGCTCAGACCGGCATATTCATGATGGTTTTGTAGGCATCAACCATCTTGTTGCGCACTTGCACCGTCGCCTCAAAGGCGATGGAGGATTTTTGGCCCGCGATCATCACCTCGGCCAGATCCACCGACTTGTCGCCCATATCGAAACGGGTGCGCAGATCATTGGCTGCGCCCTGCAACTCGTTGACGTTACCGAGTGCCTGCTGCAACAGCAGGCCAAAATCGGAGGTCACCTGACGGCCAGGCTGTGACAGCGGGGTTGCACCGGCCTCTACCTTGAGAGCCTGCATCTCTTGCATCAGGCTGCTTGCACTAATTTCCATTTTCTGTCCCCAGACAAATCATTGACGCTGACGGACCAAAGCAATAAAAGTGCCAATTAGGTAAAAACGATCTCAAGCCGCAGAAATGGAGGGGAGAAAGAGATGATGAGGGGGATCGGGGAATAGGCCGCTTCACGCACGGCACGGCTCCGTAACCGGCCACACCGTAGAACCGTGATGTTTGTCGAGCCACTTGACCAGTGGTTTGTTGTAAAGATTAACCACTCGACGGGCTATCAGTCCGGGGGGATGGCGCGTGCAGAGCCGGCTATCGGGCTCTGCACGCTTGTGGGTGCGGACTGATGCGCTCCACGGCCCCAGTCAAAGCTGGCATCGGACACTGCCGTTATGGCTCAGAAGTGTCCCCCCTGGCGGCCAGCGCCTCATCTACCTGCTGATCCCGCTGCCCGGTCATGCCGGCGTGACGGGCGATCAGGTGGTAGGTGGCGGGCACCACCAGCAGGGTAACCAGGGTCGCCAGGGAGAGACCGAAGAAGACCACGGTCCCCACCGCCATCCGGCTCTCGTAGCCAGCCCCCATGGAGAGCATCAGCGGCACAGCGCCGATGATGGCGGTGAGCGAGGTCATCAGGATCGGCCGCAGACGGCGCACCGAACCCGCGATGATCGCCTCTTCGAATCCTTCACCGCGCTGACGCAACTGGTTGATGAACTCGACGATGAGAATACCGTTCTTGGTCACCATGCCGATCAGCATGATCATCCCGATCTGGCTGTAGATGCTCATCTCCTGCCCCGTCAGCCAGAGGCCAAGCAGACCGCCGAAGATGCCGAGCGGCACCGTCATCATCACCACTGTCGGGGTGAGGGTGCTCTCGAACTGGGCCACCAGCACCAGATAGACCACCAGCAGGGCGAGGCCGAAGACTATCGCCATCTCCCCCTGATTGTCGCGGTAATCCTTGGAGTCACCGGCGTAATCGACCGTCATGCCGCTCGGCAGATGCTCGTTGGCCCAGCCGTCGAGGAAGTCGAGCGCCTCGCCCAGGGTGTGATCCGGTGCCACATCGGCGGTCAGGGTCACCGCCTTCTGGCGCTGATAGTGGTTGAGGCGATTGGCGGTCGCCACCTGCTTGACGGTCGCCAGGGTCGAGAGGCTCACCATCTCGCCATTGGCCGCTTTCAGGTAGATGCGGCCGAGATCCGAGATGCCGTTGAACTCCTTCTGGTTGGCGCGCAGATAGACGTCATACTCCTCGCCCCTGTCCACATAGGTGGTCTTGCTCACCCCGCCCAACATCGCCTGCAGGGTGCTGGCAACGGTGGAGACCGGTATGCCGAGCTGGCTGGCGCTGTCGCGCGAGACGGTCACCTGCAGCTCAGGAGTCTTCTCGGCGTAGTCGAGATCCGGGCTTATCATCAGGCCACTGGCCTGCGCTGCTTTTTGCAGCTCTAGCCCCTGCTGGTAGAGCTCGGCATAGTCGTTGCCCTGCAGCACGAACTGCACCGCAGCGGTAGAGCCGCCACGGAAGCCTGGCTGGAAGGTGCGGATCATCACATCGGGAATAACCGACAGCTTGGCCCCGAGCGAGCGGGAAAACTCGGTGGCGGTCACATCACGCTCGGCCCAGTCGGTGAGCTGGATGATCACCATGCCGGTCTGATCGCCGCCACGGCCAAAGGCGGGGGTACTGAAGCTCATCGCCTTGACCACCCCCTGGCCCAGCATCGGCATGATGGTCGATTCCACCTGCTGCATGTTGCGCTTCATCCGCTCGATGCTGGTCCCCTCCGCCCCCTTGACGAAGACGAAGACCACACCGCGATCCTCGGTCGGGGTGAGACTGCTAGGCAGCTGGGTAAAGAGGGCACCGATACCGGCCAGACAGAGCAGCAGCGCCAGCGGCATCCAGCGGGAGCGACGAAGCAGCCCCTGCAGCAGGTGACGATAGTGCCCCTCCATCCGGCCCAAAGCGCGATCGAGGGCCGCCGTCAGCCGGTTCGGCTTGTCGAGCGGGCGCATCAGCCAGGAGCCCATGGCTGGCGTGAGGGTCAGCGCCACCAGCGAGGAGCAGAGCACCGCCAACGAAAGCAACATCGCAAACTCGGTAAAGAGCCTGCCCACCATACCATCCATAAAAGCGATGGGAATAAAGACCATTACCAGCACGGCGGTGGTAGCGATGACCGCAAAGCCCACCTCGCGGGTGCCGTGCCAGGCCGCCAGCAGGGGGGGCTCACCCCGCTGCAGATGGTGGTGAATGTTCTCCACCACCACGATGGCATCATCCACCACCAGACCGATGGCGAGAATAAGCGCCAGCAGGGTGATGAGGTTGATGGAAAAACCGAGATACCAGGCGCCGATAAAGGCGGAGATGAGCGACACCGGGACCGTGATGGCCGGAATGAGTGTGGTGCGCCCCTGCCCGAGGAACAGATAGAGCACTGCCACCACCAGCACGGCACAGATGGCCAGTGTTTCATATACCTCGTCGATGGCCTGCTTGATAAAGATGGTGGAGTCGTAGTCAACCTCAAGGGTGGCCCCCTCCGGCAGGAAGCGCTGCATCTCCACCAGCTTCTTCTCCACCCCCTGTGCCACCGCCAGCGGGTTGGCGGTGGACTGGGCGACGATGCCGATACCCAGACTCTCCTTACCATTGCGCTGGTAGGCACTGTCTTCGTTCTTGGCTCCCACCTCCACATCGGCAATATCGGCCAGATAGACACTCTGACCGTTGGTCGCGGTACGGACCTGCAACTGCTGGAAATCTTCGGCGGTGTGGTAGAGCCGGGCAATCTGCACCGACATGGTCATGGAGTTGTTGCGGATCTCGCCACCCGGCAGCTCGATGTTCTCGCGCTTGAGGGCATCCTGCACATCCGCCACCGTCACGCCGCGGGCCGCCATATCGGCCGGCCTCAACCGCACATACATCACCTGCGTCAGATCGCCGGAGAGCGCCACTTCACTCACCCCGTCCACCAGGCTCAAGGGGTCGACCAGCACCCGGGTGGCGTAGTCGGTCATGGCGGTACGATCCATCTGGCTGCTGCTGAAGTTGAGCCAGACCGCCACATCACCGCTGCCGCTATCCTTGGTCACCAGCGGTTCGTCGGCATCCTCCGGCAGCTTGCTCTTGGCGCGAGTCAGGGCGTCGCGCACATCGGAGACCCCCTCCACCATGTTCCAGCCAAGCTTGAACTCCACCGTGATCATCGAGCGCCCCTTGCGGGTCACCGAGTTGATATTCTTGATACCGCTGATGCCGGAGAGCTGATCCTCGATGGGCTTGGTGACCTGACTCTCCATCACTGCGGGAGCCGCGCCCTCATAGGTGGTGGTGATGGAGACCGACGGGATCTGCACATCCGGCATCTCCCGCACCGTCAATTTGCTAAAAGCGACCAGACCGAACACGCTGAGCAGGGCACTGAGCACCACCGCCACCAGCGGTCGGCGTACTGAGATATCGGAGAGCCACATCAGCCATTTACCTCCGCCAGATCGTGCACCTTGGCACCATCACGCAAGTTGACCAGCCCCTCGACCACGATGCGATCGCCGACTTTCAGCCCCTCGGTAACCCAGACAGTCTCACCCTCGGTCTCGCCGAGCACCACTGGCACCCGCTTGACCCGGCCATCGGCCTCAAGGCGATAGACGAAACGCTGCTCGCCGGCGTACTCCACCGACTGGGCAGGGATCAGAGTGAGCTGGCGGGAAGGGAGCAAGAGCTCCACGTTGAGCAGCATGCCCGGGCGCAACTGGCCGTTATTATTGGGTAACTCGACCCTCGCCTTGATGTTCTGGGTCTCGTTGGAGATACGGCTATCGAGGGTGGTGAGGGTGCCGTTAAAGCGCTGATCCGGCCAGGCTGCGCTGGTCGCTGTCACCGCCATGCCGGGGCGCAGCAGGGAAAGGTAGCGCTCCGGCACTGCCAGATCGAGGCGCAGGGTGTCGATATCGTCGAGGTGCAACAGGGTATCGCCGCTATTGACCAGGGCCCCTTCGCTCAAATCAATCAGGCTCACGGTACCGGCAAAGGGAGCGGTGAGAGTGCGCTGGGAGAGTTCGTAACGGGCGGCATCGACCCGCGCCTGCACCTGATCAACGGTGGCCTCCTGCCCCTCCAACACCGACTGGGTGACGGCTCCACGGGCGACCAGCTTGCGCATCTCGGTCAGCTTGCGATTCTCGTCGCGCAGACTGGCACTCTGCTCGGCCAGCTCCGCCTGTTGCTTGCCCGCATCCAGCGCGACCAGCGTATCGCCCTTGTTGACCTGCTGACCCGACTGCACCGCAATCTTGACCAGGCGCCCGGTCACCTCGGGAGTGATCACCACCGAGTGGTTGGCCGCCAGTTTACCTACCAGCTTGAGAGTCGGCTCGGCCAGACTCTGCTTGACGGTCTGGGTACGAATATTTATCTCGCGGGAAGGGGCTTTGGCTGCTGGTTGCAAGTGGCCAACCGCCCACCAGATGGCCGCTACCAGAGAGAGCAGGCCGAGGCCAATCCAGATACGCATTTTCATCAAACAATCCATGAAGTGTTAAGAAGGGGAAATCTGAGTGGGGGCCATTTTAGCCCCAGACTATGCCGTGACTATGTATAAATGTGACAAAACGTAACAGGTGCATGGTGAACTCACCCGGTTTCAGGTAGTTCAGTTTGTTTTCACACCACATCGCATACACTAACGACAATTTCCTTCGCAACCCGACTGACTGCCTATGCCCAACATGTCTGGCCACCGTTTTCTCACACGCCTGACCTGGCTCCTGTTCGCCGTGGTCATCCTGCTGATTGGTTTGACTTTGTGGCAAAGCCTGAAACAGATTGAACGCCTCTATCAAAGCGATACCCTCAACAGTGCCATCTACCTGCGGGATCGGTTCAAACGGACCGAAGTATTTCTGGAGGCGATGCGCGGGCAGGCTGAGGAGCGACTGCGCAGCGACCCCCAGTCGGTGCTCACCCGCCAGCTCTATCGCCATATCGAGGCGCTGCCAGAGGGGCTGGCTCTCGACAAGCTCCCCGGTGATTTGCCTGCCGGACTGGCAGGCAACCTCACCGGTGATGGCCCGCTGCCGCCCCCCGGCAGCGAGCGTGAGGCACGCATTCATCTGGCCCTGAGCCTCTCCCCCTTGCTTGCCACCGCCAGCCAGCGCCTTGGCAACGAGATCGCCTGGGTCTACTTCACCGGTGTGGACAACTTTATCTATCTCTACCCTTGGCAACCCTCCAGCCGGTTTCGCTTTTATCCCACCATCTACCAGAAGAGCTTCTGGCAAGATGCGCTGCACAGCACCAATCCGGACAAGAAGACCGTTCTCTCGCGCCCCTATGAGGACTTTATCGGGCGCGGCCCCATGGTCACCATGTCCCAGCCCCTCTACAAAGAGGGAACTCTGGTGGGAATGATCAACATGGATGTGCTGCTCGCCCGCCTGCAGCAGCAGCTCGATCAGATGACCCCGGCGCTGGGGGAATATCTGCTGCTCAATCAGTACCACCAGGTGCTGGCCAGCAGCGCGCGCCAACCCGTGGCGCCGCAAAACACCGAACCGACCGGCGAATATCAATGGCGGCAAGGCACATTGCAGCTGACCATGGCGATACCTGATACCCCGTTGCGGCTGGTGCACAGCGTGACCCTGCTACCGCTGGTGTGGGCCATGCTCTGCCAGTCCGCGCCGACCCTGCTCGCCATCCTCTTTATGCTGCTGGCCGTCCTCTCCAACCTGAGATCCCATCGCCTCAACGAGCGGCTCAACTACCTCTCCTGCCACGATGCCCTTACCGGCGCTTTCAACCGCCACTATGTGGTGCTACTGGAGCAGGCGGGAGAGCTGGCCCGGCTGCAAGCGGGGATCCTGATGTTCGATGCAGACCACTTCAAACGAGTCAATGACAACTTTGGCCATGCCGTGGGGGATATGGTGCTAATCCGGCTGGTGCAGATCTGCCAGCAGCAGCTTGGGCCCACAGACCGCCTGATCCGCTGGGGGGGCGAGGAGTTTCTGCTGCTGATTGGCCGCAGTGATGCAACACAGCTCGGCGAGCTGGCGGAGCGACTGAGAAAGGCGGTGGCAGATCACGACTGGGCCGCCATCGAACCCGAGCTAGAGGTCACCATCAGCCTCGGCTATCTCCCCCACCAGGAGAACCTTCCCCTGCACGAAGCGGTACGCCGCGCCGATGTGGCGCTCTATCAGGCCAAGGCCAACGGTCGCAACCGCAGCGAAAGATGGCAGGATGACGCCTCCTGACTCTCGGAGTAAGCTGAGCCCTCAACCCCTTTTTTGGAGGACTGTCGTGCCACGTAAACCCCGCGTTGGGCTCGCTCTCGGGAGCGGCGCCGCCAGAGGATGGGCCCATATCGGCGTCATCCGCGCCCTTGAACGTCTCGGCATCAAACCGGATTTGATCGCTGGCTGCTCCATCGGCAGCTTTGTCGGTGCCGCCTATGCCGCCGGAGAACTGGATCGGCTGGAAACCTGGGTGCGCGGCTTTACCCGCCTGCAGGTGGTCAGCCTGCTCGACCCGGCCCTCTCCGGCGGTCTGTTTCGCGGCGAAAAGGTGTTTGGTCTTGCCGCCAGCCATCTGGGGGATCCCGATCTCGAGAGCCTGCCCATCCCCTTCGCCTGCATCGCCACCGAGCTCGATACCGGCCGCGAGATCTGGCTGCAACAGGGCCCGCTGCGCCAGTCGGTGCGCGCCTCCTGTGGTATGCCGGGGATCCTAACCCCGACCCGGATCAACGACCGCTGGCTGGTCGATGGCGCCGTGGTCAATCCGGTGCCCATCTCGCTGGCCCGCGCCATGGGGGCCGAGGTGGTGATTGCGGTCAACCTCAACACCGATATGCACCAACCCTGGACCGACGAGCCGGATCAACCCGGCAGCGGCGGTCTGCTCAGCCAGTGGCTCAATCGCGGAGAATCCGCGCCAGCCACCCCGGGTCTGTGGAGCGTGATGAGTGGCTCCATCAACATCATGCAGGAGCGGATCACCCGCGCCCGGATGGCCGGTGACCCACCGGAGATCCAGCTCTGCCCGCGCCTTGGCAGCTTCTCCATCATGGATTTTCATCGCGCCAGCGATGCCATCAACGAGGGGGAAGCCTGTGTCGAGCGCAACCTCGATCAGCTCAAGGATGAACTGGGCCGCCTCGGGTTGCTGGGCAATTAATTGTCGACATGCTGCGGTTTACAAATGAAAAAAAAGCGCCATTCGGCGCTTTTTTTTCAACTCACTTACCCGGTCACTCCTTACGGTAGAAGAGCAACCCGAGCAGAATCACCCCCACAGAGACCAGCAGATAGAGTCCCAGACTGGGATTGGTGATACCGCCATACAGAATGATGAGTGCCCCCAAAGTGGCGCAGGTCGGGATCACAAACCGCTTTATCCAGCCCAACTCGGTAAAGGTGCGCATGTACCAGACATAGAGGAACAGATAGAGGCCATAAATCAGCACGATCGGCATCTCGTCCAGAGCGATGTAACGACCGAATGTCTCGTTGATGCTGCAGTACCACAGCACTGAGTAGATCACCGACAACAACGCTGCCGCGAGGGCCGAGTTGATTGGCATGTGGTGATGCGGTTCGATACGGCTCATCCACTTGGGGGCTGGCCCCTGATTGCGGATCGCCAGCGAGTAGGGAATGCGCATGGTCGCCAACACCAGACCATTGAGGGTGCCGAGGCAGGAGATAATCACGAACACGGTCAAAATGGTCGAGGCAGTCCCGCCAAACAGGCTGGTTGTCGCGAGATTTACCGCGTTATCCCCTTGCACCACTATCTCGTCCGTCGGCAAGACGCTGGCGATCCCCAGAAAATAGGTGACATAGACCACAAAGACTATCAGGGTGCCAATCACCAGTGCTCTGGGCAGATTCTTCTTGGAATCGCGAATTTCGCTGTTGATGGTCACAGCGGCAATCCATCCCTCATAAGCGAAGGCGGTGGCAACCACGGCCGTGGCCAGCGTGCCTCCGGTGCTTCCAATCCCATCCATTGCCTGCACAAAGTTGGTCACGGTGACACCATTGAGCAACCCTGAAATGGTGCCCACAATGGCAACCAGGATCAGCGGGATCAACTTGATCAGGGTAGAACCCACTTGCAGCTTGCCCGCCAGAACCGGGGTATAGAAGTTAATCAGGTAGGTGACCGTCATATAGACAGCCGCCAGTATCCAGGTCGCACCAGAGTTGGTCGGATTATCACTGCCGAGCAAGATCATGGTGTACAGAGCGGCGACCCAGGCAAGAATGGCGGAAAGAGGGGCGTAATAGAGTACGCCTTTGAACCACCCCACCAGATAACCAAACATTTTGCCGTATGCCGCTTCGGCATAATCGACGATACCGTTGGACTTTTCGATCCGCTGGGCAAACTCGGCAAACACCAGCGCGCCGAAGATCATCGAAAATGCCCCCAGCGCCCATGCCAGCAGCGCAATGGCCAGATTACCGCCAGTCAGACGCAGTACATCATCGGCCTTGAAGAAGACACCGGAGCCGATCACCACGCCGACCACCATCGCAATGGCAGTCATCAGGCCATAGCGTTTATCCAACTCATTACTGCTCATACCCATACTCCATACGATTGCTCATATCATCCTGAATGTAATAGTGTTCCGGTGGCCAGATACCACCAGGGCCCACTTTTCGGGGCCGCTTATTCTCGTTGGCCTGCATGGACAATTCAAAGCGTGTTAGATCAAAATATCGATCGGCAACCCAAAAAAATACCGCCCGAAGGCGGCATTTCTATTCACATCGATGATCACGCCTTGGCGAGGTCATCCGGGCCAATCTGGCCGATTTCGGCGACTTTCTTGTCTGCCAGCAGCCAGAGGGTGAACTTGTGCAGATCCGGGTGGTGCGCCAGGGCAACCAGGAAGGCGCCCCCAACTTCACGGTAACCCAGCTCGTAGTTTTTCAGCGTGGTGGGAGGAACACCCAGCAAATCTGCAAACTTCGGACGGCTCAAACCGACCGCTTCACGGATCTGACGGATCTTCTTGCCAACAGTGACGATATTTGAATTCATAATGTTCCATACTCCGTTTGGCGGATTTACTCCGCCTTTTATTTTTCGCGACGACTCGTAGTCAAGTGTATCAGTTTTGTTCGGACTCGTTATGGTCGAGCCTCTATCTTTATGAGCGCCTTTCGGCGACAACCCTTATCTTCAACGGGGGATGGTAATCGCTCAGCTGTCTCAGGTAAACAGTCTCGAAAAGAAACCTTTATTGTTGCCACCAGAATAACTCGTATAATCCGCCAGCTACCCATTAAGAGGAATAAGTATGGCGTTTCCCGGCATTATCTCTCGCCTGCACCCGGTTTCTGACCCGGCCCAATTGCAACAACAGCTCAGTCAAGGTGCACAATATCGTGCCGAAGCATTCTGGCTTCCGGCCTTGATGTCCAGCCACGCCAGCGAGCTGCTGGCCGCCCTGCCGGAGAGCTGCAGCCTGTTTCTTGAACAGGCATGCCCGGACCTGGCCTTGCGCAGCCACGACGGCACCCTGCATAACAATGAGCAGCTCGTCACGGTAAATGGTCAGGCGATTGCGCTGGCAACCACCCAAGGTGATGGTGGTCTGGTGCCCGAATCGGGCATGTGCGAGATGGCCGACTGGCTGGAGGCGGGACACCGTCATTTCATCTGTTCAGCTGCAGTTCAGCCTGTGGCTCGCGCCATCCTCAACATCTGGCCCCTTGACCCCTATCTGGCCCGACATTTCTTGATGACATTTACCCCCTTGCTGCAGAGCGCAACCCAGGCAGATTACCTTGCGGTCTTTGCCGCCAGAGCGAATCCTGCCAACCCGCATAGCGACTGGGTTCAGGCCTATATGAAGCTGGAAAAGAAACTGCACAGGGCCTATCTGGATCACTAATTAATCTGGATAAACAGCCAGTTAAGGGCACGACACAATTTGCCACAAGGCTCATTTGTGAGCTTGATCATGTTTTAAAATCGGCATAGAGTGCGCCTCGTCATCGGAATGACATCAGTTGCCTGGCAGTGGTTTCTCACGCATTGCGTGCCATGCCAGCGCACTCGACACACCAGGAGAGTGTGCAACCCGGTTATACCGGGTCATCTGCCAGACTCGACGCCAGCCGTACGGCGGAGCCTGCAGCTTACATAAATTACAAAGTGTGAAGCACGTGAATAACGTGCGATCTCAACGAGGATTTTTTTATGATGAAAATGGCTCCTTCCATGATCGCCATCGCCATGGCTGCTCTGGGTGCTACCGCTGCTCACGCCGCTGACGACATCTACTTCGGTGCCGGTGTCGGTGCTACTCACTTCAACGGCCTGAACAAGCTGGAAAGCACCAATGTAGGCCAGGAAGACGCGGCTGCCGCCAACGCCTTCATGGGTTACAACTTCACCGAGAACTTCGGTACCGAACTGGGCTACCAGTACACCGGTCGTGGCAACACCGACGGCAACCGTTACGAGAGCCAGGGCGCCACCCTGTCCGGTATCGCCCGTATGCCGGTTGGCAACGACTTCTCCCTGTTCGCTGAAGGCGGCGCCTACTGGGGTCACACCGATGGTCTGGGTACCAGCGACACTAAAGTTTCCCCGCTGGCTGGCGCCGGTGTGACCTACAAGGTAAATGACGCGCTGGATCTGCAAGCTCGTTACCGCTACATGTGGGACGTGGCTGACCTGCACGCCAACGGTGAGCGTTACAAGGCCAACCAGAGCATCGCTACTCTGGAAGCGGTATACCACCCGTTCCGCACTTCCTACGTAGCTCCGGTAGCTGCCCCGGTTGTTGAAGAAGCACCGGCTCCTGCTCCGCAAGTTGTAGAGAAGAACTTCGCACTGAACTCAGACGTGCTGTTTGCCTTTGGCAAAGAGACTCTGAAGCCGGAAGGCGTTGCAGCCCTGAATGCGCTGTACCAGCAGATCGTTGAGTTCCAGCCGAAAGATGGCAACGCTGTTGTTGTTGGTTACACCGACCGTATCGGTTCCGACGCGTACAACCAGAAGCTGTCTGAAGCCCGTGCCCGTACCGTTGCCAACTTCCTGGTGAGCAAAGGTATGGCTGCCAGCAAGGTTGCCATCGAAGGTCGTGGCGAAGCCAACCCGGTTACCGGCACCAAGTGCAACGGCGTAACCGCTAAAGCTCAGCTGATCTCCTGCCTGGCTCCGGATCGTCGCGTAGAAGTTCGCGTATCTGGCGTACAAGAAGTTCAGCAATAATCTGACCTCGTTTAAATAATGCAAAAGAAAGGGATGCTGCGGCATCCCTTTTTGTTTGCCTCATTCTCGCTTGCATCATCCCTCACTCCCGCCTCCCTACCCTTGCCTGCCCCGCCCCGAAAGCATAAAGTAGTTGCGCCTGTAAGGTATTGGATAAGCACTAAAAAGCGCTTCTTGTCCGGTCTGTTGTCCATGACGCCACTGCCTCATGAGTGTCCATAAGCCTTCGCTATCCACTTTGCTGGCGGTTTTTTCGCAGCAATAAAAACAAGTGCATTGCCCGACATGGGCTAACACAACGAGGATAAACCGATGAAACTCAAAATGGCTCCTACCCTGATTGCACTGGCGCTCGCCGCCGCAGGAACCACGGCTCAGGCCGCCGATAACTGGTATACCGGTGTCGGTGCCGGTTGGGCTTATGCTCACAACCTGGATGACTTCGGGACAGACACTGACAAGGATGCCACCGCGCTCAATCTGTTCGGCGGCTACAACTTCAACGACTACTACTCGGCAGAACTGGGATACCTCTACGCAGGTAAAGCGGGCGTTGACGGTGCCGATTTCAAAACCCAGGGTGCAACCCTCTCCGGTATCGCCCGCCTGCCACTGGGTGACATCTTCTCGGTGTTTGCCGAAGGTGGTGCCTACTTCAACCACGTCAACGGCAATGGCAACAGCGACAACGGCACTGCGCCGCTGGCGGGTCTGGGCCTGACTGCCAAGCTCTCCGACCTTATCGATGTGCAAGCCCGCTACCGCTACATGTGGAGTCTGGGTGACGAGCAGAAGACCTGGGAGAGCGACATGAGCGTCGCAACCCTGGAGCTGGTGATGCACCCGAACCGCACCACTTACGTGGCCCCCGCTCCGGCACCAGCACCCGAGCCAACCCCAGAGCCTGTGGTGGTTGACAAGAACTTCGCCCTGAGCTCTGACGTGCTGTTTGCCTTTGGCAAATCCACCCTCAAGCCAGAAGGTGTCGCAGCGCTCAACACCCTGTATCAGCAGATCGTCGACGTACAGCCAAAAGATGGCAGTGCCGTGGTCGTCGGTTACACCGACCGTATCGGCACTGACGCCTACAACCAGAAACTCTCCGAAGCACGCGCCCGTACCGTAGCCGACTTCCTGGTTGGCAAGGGCCTGCCGGCTGGCAAAGTTGCCATCGAAGGCCGCGGTGAAGCCAATCCGGTCACAGGCACCCAGTGCAACAGCGTCAAGGGCAAGGCTCAGCTGATCTCCTGCCTGGCGCCGGATCGCCGCGTTGAAGTGCGCGTCACCGGTGTGCAACAAGTCACACAATAATCCTGATCACCTGGATAAGCAGGAGGCCATATGGCCTCCTTTTTATTGTCTTCCATGCCGCCCACCTCAGGCTATCTTTCCTCTTCCCGCATGGTTTCAGTGACATAGGTTCACTTATTGCCGCAATCCACACCTCTTGAGTGGTTAAAAACAACCCGTCACCTATACATAAGTGTGGGGTTTGACCAACAAGCAGCCCCACTAAACCACACATCGACGAGGATACGCGATGAACATAAGATTAAAACCTGTGTGGATTGCACTGGCATTGGCGAGCACAGGCGCACAAGCGGTACCGGTCCATGACTGGTATGCCGGGATAGGCGGTGGCTGGGCGATAGCCCACGATCTGAATGATTTCAGCCAGGATGTCAGCAAGGATGCGACTGCGCTCTCCCTGTTTGGCGGCTACAACTTCACGGAGAACCTGGGCGCCGAAATTGGTTACCTCTCCACAGGTGACTGGGATATCAGCGGCCATGACTTCAACAGCAAGGGAGCTACCCTGTCTGTGATTGGTCGTTTGCCGCTCAGCGAGATGTTCTCGGTGTTTGCCGAGGGTGGTGGCTATATCTATCACGTTGAATCGATCAATGGCGGGGACGACAACCTGGCACCGCTGGCAGGCCTGGGAGTGACGGCCCGGCTCCATGACTGGGTCGATCTCCAGGCCAGGTATCGTTATCTGGTAAGGGTCGGCGATGATCCTGACAATGACAAGGCAAACAGCGGCACCCAGCGCTGGGTCAGCGACATCAGCACAGCAACCCTGGAAGTAGTGATCCATCCCAATCGCAGCCAGCCGACAGAGCCGGCTCCCACGCCCGCACCGGTCGTGGTCCCCCCGCCACCGGCCGAACCGGAGGTGGTAGATCAGACCTTCAACCTCAGTTCCGATGTGTTGTTCGCCTTTGGCAAAGCGGACCTAAAACCGGAGGGGATGAGCGCGCTGGACGCTCTCTACCAGCAGATCGTCGATGTACAACCCAAGGATGGCAGTGCGGTTGTGATGGGATATACCGACCGTATCGGCTCGGATGCCAGCAATCAGAGGTTGTCAGAAGCTCGGGCCCAAACCGTTGCCGACTTTCTGATCAACAAAGGGCTGCCTGCCGACAAGGTAAGCATTCAGGGCAATGGCGAGAGCAATCCGGTCACCGGCAACCAGTGTGACGACATCAAGGCCAGAGCCGCCCTCATAGACTGCCTTGGGCCGGATCGCCGGGTCGAGGTGCGCGTCACCGGTGTACAGGGCGCCAGCGAGTAGTTGATCTTGAGGCGATAACCATGTCAGACGTGCAGTAAAAAGGGATGCTTTCGCATCCCTTTTGCTTTGCCGTGGCATTCCCTTCTCCCCAATCAGAAGGAGGTGCGGCGGTAGCGGCGATACTCCGGATGCCAGAAGTTGGCTTCGATGGCCTGATCGATCACCTCGTCCGGGGTCTGCACCGCCTTGCCCTGCAGCATGGCGGTCTTGGCCACCATCTTGGCGATGTAGCGGGAGACCTGATGGATATCCGCCAGGTCCGGCAGCAGGGAGCCCTCCTCCCCTTTCACCAGCGGCGAGCACTCCGCCAGCGCGCGGCTGGCCGACATCAACATGGCGTCAGTCACCCGGGTGGCGCCGGAGGCGATGACGCCAAGGCCGATCCCCGGGAAGATGAAGGAGTTGTTGCACTGGGCGATGACGTAGCGCTTGCCCTTGTACTCCACCGGTGCAAACGGACTGCCGGTTGCCACCAGCGCCTGACCGTCGGTCCAGCGGATGAGGTCTGCCGGCGTCGCCTCGACCCGGGAGGTGGGGTTGGAGAGCGGGAAGATGATGGGACGGGCACAGTGCTTGTGCATGGTCTTGACCACCTCTTCGGTAAACAGCCCAGGCTGGCCGGATACCCCGATCAGGATGTCCGGGCGACCGTGCTCCATCACCTCCAGCAGGGAGATATTGTCCCCCACTGGCCAGTCTTTGATCCGCTCCACCGGCTGGGAGAGACGGCGCTGGAAGTCGAGCTGGTTGGGGATCTTGTCGGTGATAAGACCAAAGCGGTCCACCATAAAGACCCGGCTGCGGGCCTGCGCATCGGTCAGCCCTTCGGCCTTCATCTGCGCCACGATCTGCTCGGCGATACCGCAACCGGCGCTGCCAGCCCCGAGGAAGGCAACACGCTTCTCGGAGAGCTTGGCGCCGGAGGCCTTGCAGGCGGCGATCAGGCTGCCCAGCGTCACAGCCGCGGTACCCTGAATATCGTCGTTGAAGCAGCAGAGCTCGTTCTTGTAGCGGTTGAGCAGCGGCATGGCGTTGTTCTGGGCGAAATCCTCGAACTGCAGCAGAATATCGGGCCAGCGGCGCTTGACCGCCTGAATGAAGGCATCGACAAACTCGGCGTACTCATCTCCAGAGATACGCGGATTGCGCCACCCCATATAGAAGGGGTCATTGAGCAGTTGCTGGTTGTTGGTGCCCACATCCAGCACCACCGGCAGGCAGTAGGCAGGCGAGATGCCGCCACAGGCGGTGTAAAGCGACAGCTTGCCGATGGGAATGCCCATGCCGCCAATCCCCTGATCACCCAGACCCAGGATCCGCTCGCCGTCGGTCACCACGATCACCTTGACGTTCTGCTTGGTGGCGTTTTGCAGCATGTCATCGATCCTGTCCTTGTCCGGATAGGAGATAAACAGGCCACGGGCGCGGCGATAAATGTTGGAAAACTCTTCGCACGCCTTGCCGACCGTCGGGGTGTAGATGATGGGCAGCATCTCGGTCAGGTGGTTGTGCAGCAGACGGTAGAAGAGCGTCTCGTTGGTATCCTGGATGTTGCGCAGATAGATGTGCTTGTCCATGTCGTTGCCAAACGCCATGAACTGGCGATAGGCGCGCTCGGCCTGCTCTTCGATGGTCTCGATATTCTGGGGCAACAGACCTTCGAGGTTGAAGTTGCTGCGCTCTTCGCTGGTGAAGGCGCTGCCCTTGTTGAGCAAGGGGGTCTCCAGCAGGGCGGGACCGGCGTAGGGAATGTAGAGAGGACGTTTCTGGTTATTATCTTCAAACATGGATCTTGGTACCTAAACGGTTAGCTAGACGCAGGGACCCGCCGATCCTAGGGGCTTGTGTCATTAATTTCAAAGAGTTTGCACATCCGTTGCAAAAGGTTTGCGACCCAGTCGACGAAAGGCGCCGGGGGTCTGACCAGTCAGACGGCGAAAGCAGTTGGCAAAGTTGGCCCCATCGCTGTAACCGACCCGGGCCGCCAGCTCGCCAAGTGGCCAGTTGGTATAGAGCAGCAGCTGGCGTGCCTTGTTCATTCTGAGCTCGGTCACCCTCGCCATCGGCCCCATACCGAACACTTGCTGACAAAGCCGGTGCAGATGGGGGACGGAGCAGGCCATCTGTCGGGCCAACAGGGCGACACTCCAGGGCTCGTCCAGGCGCGCCTCCACCCGGCGAAACAGCGCCTGCAATCTGAGTTCAGGGGTACCGCGCACCTCCCCTTGCAGGGTACGCTCCAGCAGCGCCAGCAACAGGCTGAGCAGTTGGGGTTGCAGCGAAGAGCGAACCCCCTCCCCCTGCATCAGGCTGAGCAGATGATAGAGCTGATCGCCGCCATCCCCTTGCCAGATACGGTGACCAAGGCGGTGCAGGTGCTGCCAGCGCGGCACGTCATCGAGCAGAATCCAGCTGATCTGCCAGCTTTCGCCAATCAGCTTGAGACCGCCGGGGACGGCGGCGGGCAGGAAAATCAGCGACCCGGCCGGAATGGCTTGCTCCCCCTCTTCGGTGAGCAGCGCGCCCCCTTCATCGTGACTCACCATCAGGATGTGAAACTCGGGGCGATTGCGGCGGATCAGGTAGTGATCCCGCACCCGGGAGAGGCCGGTCAGGAAGATCCCTGCCTCGCCGAGCAGGGGGAGCCCCTCTCGCCCCAGCATCCGTTCTTCACAGGCTGGCGCTATCTCCAGACACTCTCTGGCAAATGGCATAACACCTCAAAAGGATAGTTTTACACAAGAAAATCGAGATCTACTCACAGTGGTAACTGCTCTACACCCCCTTATCATAACCATGACAACCCTTGCTTTTCTCATACCCGGTTAACAACTATGAATTATTGGCAAGCGATTTTAAAACAAACCACCGATCGCGAGTTCATGACCCGATTGTGGCGACTGGCCCTGCCCGTCTCGCTGCAATCCATGATGTTCTCCCTGCTCGGCCTCATCGATATCATGATGGTGAGCCAGCTTGGTACCACAGCTGTGGCGGCGGTCGGCTTGGGTAACCGGGTCTTCTTCTTCAATCTGCTGGTGATAGCGGGCCTCGCGGGCGGGGTCTCGGTATTGGCAGCACAATACTTCGGGCGCGGGGAGATGGCCGGGGTACGCCGCTCCCTGGCGCTGGCCATAGTGGGCGCCCTGCTGGTCACCCTGCCCTTTGCCTTCATCTATGTGTTATCACCGGGCAGCGTGCTCGGCTTTGCCAGTCAGGATCCGGCGCTGCGGGCACTGGCGGATCAATTCTTGATGATCACCGGCGCCACCATCCTCTGTACCGCCATCGTGGTGCCGCTGGAATCAGCCCTGCGCTCGGTGGGCAATGCCGCCGCGCCGACCCGGATCGGCATTATCGCCATCATCGCCAACGTCATCCTCAACTACGCCCTCATCTTCGGTCACTTCGGCTTCGAGGCAATGGGGGTGGCCGGCTCGGCCTGGGGCACCACCATTTCCCGGCTGCTGCAGACAGCCCTGCTGCTGCTCTACGTAAAGCGTTATGAAGCGCGCCTGATCCCGCGCGCACCAGACTGGCTGGCCGCCTTCAAGCGCAAGGAGGTGGTGCGCTTTACTCTGATCGCCCTACCGCTGCTGTTCCACGACGGCCTATGGGCCTTCGGCATGCTGATTTACGGCTTTCTCTATGCCCATCTTGGCACCGATTCGCTGGCCATCATGACCACACTCGGCACCCTGGAGAGCATCCTTATCTCCCTCTTCTTCGGACTGGCGGTGGCCTGCTCCACCCTGCTCGGCCACCGGCTCGGGGCCGAGGAGTACGAGGTCGCCTGGCAGCACTCCCAGCTGTTCCTGCTGCTGGCACCGATTGGCGCGCTACTGGTGGGGATCATCGTCTGGCTGCTGCAAGCCAACCTGTTGCAGTGGGTCGGCAACCTGCCCCTTGGGCTGATGACGGAGGCGGGTCAGGTGCTCGGCATCATGTGTCTCGGGATGCTGCTCAAGGTGTTCAACATGGTGGGGATCATCGGGGTGCTGCGCTCTGGCGGCGATGTTAACTACAGCATCTTTATCGACATCGTCGGCATGTGGTGCATCGGCATCCCGCTCGCTTGGGTGGCGGTCACTTTGCTCGGCTGGCCCCTCTCCTGGGTGGTGGCGGTGGTCTTGCTGGAGGAGCTTAGCAAGGTGCTGCTGGTACAGCGCCGTATTCGCCAGCGTTGCTGGTTGAAGAATCTGGTGATCGGATAAACAGCCACAAATCGGGGTCATATCAATGACAGAAAAACCCTGTTTACAGTATGCTGGGCGCCTCTTCAATCAGAGGCAGGGATCACGGTTTCCCTGTCCAGTAGTCGTTTAAGGAGACGAGCATGCAACCACAGAAAGAGCTGATCACCGAGACGGCCCTGCTTGAGATGGCCAACAAGATCATTAAAGAGCATGAAGACTTCATCCACGGTATGCGCGCCGATTCGGTGGAGCAGAAGGGGGATATTCTGGTGTTCAAGGGGGAGTATTTCCTGGCCGAAGATGGCACCCCGACCGGCAAGACCATGGCGGTCTTCAACATGTTCAAGCTGCTGGCCCAGCAACTCTCCGGCAAGTACAAGCTGGCCTGATCTCGCCAGCACATTGCCAACAGGATGCCGCCCTCAGGCGGCATCTGTTTTTGCGCGGTTCTGCCCCTCGACCACCACGCAGTTGCGTCCCGCCATCTTGGCCTGATAGAGACACTCGTCGGCACGGTTGATCAGAATATCGATGGTGTCATCGGAACGAGCCATGGCAATCCCGATACTCACCGTCACCTCCAGCAATTCATCCGAAGTGGGACTCTTCACCAGCCGCGCCTCAACGGCAATGCGCAGCCGCTCGGCCATTTTGCTCGCCAGCGCCGGATCGGCACAGTTGTGCATCAGGATAGCAAACTCTTCGCCGCCATAACGCCCCAGCACCATGTCAGGCTCCAGCTGCTCGCCCAGGGTGGTCGCCACCTCCTTGAGCACCGCATCCCCCGCCAGATGGCCGTAGATATCGTTGATCCGCTTGAAGCGATCGAGATCCAGCAGCATCACCGCAAAGGGCTTCTTCTTGAGTTGCAGCCGGATTCTGGCCTGCTCCAGCTGCTTCATCAGCAGGCGGCGGTTCATCATGCCGGTCAGCTCATCAGTGGTCGATTCCCGATATAGCCGCAGCAGCATATTGAGCTGGCCACACTGCACCCAGCAGCTGGCCATGGTAAACATGCCGAGCACCCACACCTGATTCAGAGTGGCCTGACTCCAGATGCTCTGGCCCACCAGCAGCCAGTGGCCCAGCAGCATGGTCACCAGCACCACGCCTGCCAGCTGCAAGCCGAGGGAGAGGGGGATGGGGAAGATGGCAAACAGGGTGATCAGCAGATAGGGAAAGGCCGCATAGCCCGCCTGCAACTCCTGTCCGGCGCCAAAGCTGTTCAGGCAAAAGAGGGAGAAGAGCATCATCACGGCCATCAGGTAGCCAAGGGCCAGCTTCATTCGCTCTCGCTTGAAGTGGATGAGGTACGAGAGCGGAATAAGTGGCGAGAGCGCCAGGGTGCAGAAGATCCTGGCCTGAAACAGCTGCTCGAAATGAACGGCGGGCAAGGTCAACCAATCCACTACGGCCCAGGCGGGCAATCCGAGCATCAGCAAGCAGGTCAGCAGGCGCAAACGCACCGTCATAAACCCCATGCGAGTACGAGTAAAATCTTCGGAGTGAACCCTCGCACTCCAGAACTCTGACAACTTGAGCATCCAGAGTCTCCACGATGAATACTGAGGGCTCATTCTACACCTACAAAGTGGTAAAAATGTCATTAGCGGGGAGAATAAAAAGGAGAGGTCGGTCACACAAACCGACAGATGATAATCGCAGCGCGCAAACGTTTCAACACATCAAAAAATAAACCTTTTTTTGCATAATTAGCGCTGGTCAGCCTCATTTCAATCACTACAATAGCGCCCAATTTTCTCCCCCTCCCCACACTATTCGAGGTACTTATGGAACAGGCTGCTGTCACACGCGCCAATCGAGAGGCCCATCCCCCCAGGCGAGCCCATAGCGAACTGGTCTATGGCATAGAGGATGTCCCGCCTCTGCCCCAGACGCTGTTCGCCGCCCTGCAGCATATGCTCGCCATGTTTGTCGCCATCATTACCCCGCCCCTGATTATCGCCAATGCCCTCGGACTCCCTGCCGCCGACACTCGCTATATCGTCTCCATGTCGCTGGTCATGTCCGGCATCGCCTCCTTCATTCAAACCCGCCGCTTCGGCCCCATCGGTTCCGGCCTGCTCTCGGTACAAGGTACCAGCTTCAACTTCCTCGGCCCCATCATCGCCTCAGGTCTCGCCCTCAAGCAGGCCGCCATGCCCACCGAGGATCTGTTGGGCACATTGTTCGGCACCATGATGGTTGCCGCACTCACTATCGTGGTGATGAGCCGCTTCCTCCATCTGGTGAAACGGATCATCACCCCGCTGGTCACCGGCATAGTGGTGCTGCTGATCGGCCTGACCCTGATCAAAGTGGGCCTGATCAGCATGGGCGGCGGCTATGCAGCCCTCTCTGATGGCAGCTTCGCCAGTCACACCAACCTCTTCCTCTCCCTGCTGGTGCTCGGCCTTATCGTGTTGCTGCAACGCAGTCGCAACCCCTGGTTGCGCCTCTCCGCCATCATGATCGCCATGCTGGCGGGCTATGCCGTGGCCCTGCTGTTGGGCAAAGTGAGCGCCCCCACCTTCGACGGCCCGCTGGTGATGGTGCCCATTCCGCTCCACTACGGTCTCGGCTTTGACTGGCAGTTGTTCGTGCCGCTCGCCATCATCTTCGTGGTGACGGCGCTCGAAGCGATCGGCGACATGACCGCCACCTCGGATATCTCCGGCGAGCCACTGGAAGGGCCTGTCTATATGGAGCGGATCAAAGGCGGTGTGCTGGCTGATGGTGCCAACTCCATGCTGGCGGCAGTTTTCTCCACCTTCCCCATGTCCACCTTCGCCCAGAATAACGGCGTCATTCAGCTGACCGGCGTCGCCAGCCGTCACGTCGGGCTCTTTATCGCCGCCATGCTGGCCCTGCTCGGCCTGTTCCCGGCGGTCGCGAGTCTGGTGCAACAGATCCCCGAGCCCGTGCTGGGGGGCGCCACTATCGTGATGTTCGGCACCATCGCCGCCGCTGGCGTGCGCATCATTGCTCGCGAGGAGCTGGATCGCCGCGCTCTGATGATCCTGGCAGTGTCGCTGGCCATGGGGCTGGGAGTCGCGCAGGTGCCGGAAGTGCTGCAACACCTGCCGGAGCTGGCCAAGAGCGTGCTCTCCTACGGTGTCGCTACCGGTGGCATTACCGCCATCGTGCTCAACCTGTTGCTACCCAAGCGCGAAGCGCGTCACTCCTGAGACATCGTCCACCGATAGCCAACCCAAGCCCCGCACTTGCGGGGCTTTACCTTGCCTGTCGCCACGGGTAGTGTGCTGGGCAGCCTTTTTTGAGGATGCCGCCATGCCCTATCGCCTGCTCTCCCCCCTTCCCGATACCGCTTCACCCGCACAGATACTGGCGCAAGAGCAGCGCTGGCTGCGCGACTGTGCCCATGACGGCCAGCCCCGCGCTCACCTCTGGCAGGCGCCCCAATGCCTGATTGTCACTCGCAAAGATACCCGCCTCCCCCATTACGAAGCCGCCTGCCAGCAACTTGCAGCTGAAGGCTGGCCGGTACATGTGCGCGACAGCGGCGGTACCGCCGTGCCCCACGGGGCGGGGATCCTCAACCTATCCCTGCTGCTGCCCCGCACGACCACAGACCTCGCCCACTACTACCGGCTGCTGGGGACGCCGCTACTGACCCTGCTGGCAGAGTACGGCCTTGAGGGAAGCTATGACTTCGTGCCCGGCTCCTTTTGCGATGGTCAGTACAATCTGGTGATCGGGGGACGCAAGATCACCGGCACTGCCCAGCGCTGGCTGGCGCCGGGGCAGGATCACCAGGGCGCCGTGCTGGCGCAAGCCATGCTGCTGGTGGCGGGTGATGTGGATGAGGGAACCAGGATGGCGAGCCGCTTCTACGAGCTGGCGGGCGGGGAACTGCGTTTTATGGCGGGAACCTCCACCACGCTAGCAAGCTGCATCGATTGGCACGGTAGCGATCAGGCACTGGTAGAGAAAGTGCGAGCACGTCTGGATAGCCTGCTGAGCGAGGGGCTATCTCCCTCATCCTGACCTTATCCCGAAGGGAGAGGGATAGTCCCCATCCTTAGACACAACGCACAAAAAAGCCACGACCGGAGTCGTGGCTTGTTCTTTTCAATGGGAACGTGAAACGGGCCGAGGCGCTCAGGCCGTCTGCGGCTCCGGCTCAGCTTCGCTATCCAGATCCCGGCTAAAGTAGGCGCGGGTCTCGGCGATCACCACATGGCGCAGGCCAATCAGGCCGATGAGGTTGGGCACCGCCATCAGGCCGTTAACGATATCGGCCAGCAGCCAAATCATGTCCAGATGGAGGAAAGCACCGCTCGCCACCAGCGCCAGATAGACCAGACGATAGGGCTTGATCGCCTTCACCCCGAACAGGTACTCGGTGCAGCGCTCGCCGTAGTAGTTCCAGCCAAGGATGGTGGTAAAGGCGAAGAACAGCAGCCCAATGCTCACCAGATACTGGCCGACATGAGCATCGAGCCCCTGGGCAAAGGCCAGACTGGTCATGGCCGCGCCGCTTGCATCGCCGCTCCACACGCCGGTCACCACCAGGGTCAGGCCGGTCATGGTGCAGATGATGATGGTGTCGATGAAGGTACCTGTCATGGAGACCAGCCCCTGCTCCACGCACGAATCGGTCTTGGCCGCCGCCGCCGCGATGGGCGCAGAGCCCAGTCCCGATTCGTTGGAAAAGACCCCGCGCGCCACCCCGGACTGAATGGCCAGCATGATGCTGGCACCGACGAAGCCGCCGGTCGCCGCATGGCCGGTGAAGGCACTCTCGATAACCAGCATGACGGCATCGGGCAAGGCGCTGGCGTTGTTCACCAGCACACCCAGACAGGCGACGATGTAGAAGATGGCCATGAAGGGCACCACCTTGCTCGACACGCTGGAGATGGATTTGATCCCTCCCAGGGTCACCAGCGCCACGATCAGGGTCAGCACCACGGCGGTCGCTTCACGGGGCACCGAGAAGGAGAGGCTCATGGCATCGGAGATGGCATTGACCTGCGGGAAGGTACCGATGCCGAAGAAGGCCACGCCGATACCGAACAGGGCAAACAGCTTGGCCAGCGGCTTGGAGCCGAGCCCCTTCTCCAGATAGTACATGGGGCCGCCAGCCATCTGGCCGTTGGCATCCTGCTCGCGGTATTTGACCGCCAGCAGGCACTCGGCATACTTGGTAGCCATGCCGAACAGTGCCGCCATCCACATCCAGAACAGGGCACCGGGGCCGCCGAGCTTGATGGCGGTAGCCACCCCGACGATGTTACCGGTGCCAATGGTGGCAGAGAGGGCGGTACAGAGGGCGCCGAAGCTGGAGACATCCCCCTGCTTGCCCTGCCCCTGATCGCGGCCAAAGACCAGCCGCAGAGCGAGCGGCAAGCGCACGACCTGAAGCAGACCCAGACGCAGGGTGAGATAGATACCGGTCCCGACCAGCAGGATCAGCAGGGGCGGCCCCCAGATAAAACTATCGATGGCGGTTAACGCCGATTGAATTGATGACATGCATCCTCCTTAAGAAACATAAATTAAGGAGGAGAAGGATGATCTTCCCATAGGTGTCGCGATCGGCCAGAGGCGATCGGATGCGGGCCAAGCCCAGGTACAACCATCCCATCCCCTCTGTCCTTTTGCCTGAGAGTTTCCGGCGCCAGCCTGCCCTTGCGGGTAGTCATGGTGCCTTGCTCCTTCGGCGCCCGATTTAACGGGTCTCTCCAGAGTATCGTCCAGTAGCAGTCCACACCGGTTGCCCGGTACCTGAAAGATTCACTTCTTCGGTGGATGGTTGCCCATCGCTCTCCTGCTACCTTCATCCGAACTAGTTTGGATTAGGAAGTCGGCATGTTAATCCAAAAAATGTGAGCTGTCTCGCACTTGGCCGCCCCCATTTATATTTTTTTAGTGACCACCAGAATCGCAGCAAGAATGTTAAATGTTAGTTAACTATCAACAAGTTAGGCTTTCACGGATCAAATGTGGCCCAAACGGGAAAAATGGCGGATAGAGAACAGTGATCCCTCTCGTTTCGCCAAGAAAATCTTGCCGACATATCCAATCAAAATGCTTGCACACAGAATCAATAAGCCGATAATCCGCCGCATAACCAAGCACTTTGTTATCAATTTATGCACTGTGTTCGGTTGGTCCCACCGGACCGCTCGCCTGACCCGGCCGTCGCCGGTTCAATCGCATATGGCTTGGGCATATCACGCCCCCTAAGGATGACCAAAAGAGAATGAACGAGACCCTGGTTGCAAAAGATGTGGTCGCACAAGATTACCGTCAGCTGGTTGAACAATTCGGCTCCCCCCTGCTGCTGCTCGACAAGGCAGCCGTCCGCAAACAGTATCGGGCCCTGGCCGCCGCCCTGCCCGATGTACGATTGCACTATGCACTCAAACCCCTGCCCCATGAGGCGGTGGTCTCTGTCTTGAAGGAAGAGGGGGCCTGTTTCGATCTGGCCACCAATGGCGAAGTGGATCTGGTGCGCAGTCAGGGGGTTCGCCCGGGACGTTGCATTCATACCCATCCCATCAAGCGCGACAGCGATATCCGTTATGCGCTGGAGTTCGGCTGCACCGTGTTTGTCTACGACAACCCGCTGGAGCTGGAGAAGTTCATTCCCTACAAGGACGAAGTGAAACTGCTGCTGCGGGTCAGCTTCCCGAACCCCGAGACCAAGGTCGATCTCTCCAAGAAGTTCGGCTGCACTCCGGAGCAGGCGCTGCCGCTGCTGCAACTGGCCCACGCCAAGGGGATCAAGGTGATGGGGCTGTCGTTCCACGTCGGCTCGCAAGTGCCTCATGCCCGTCGCCATGTGCAGGCCATCGACGCCTGCCGCGAGATCATGGAGCAAGCCTGGGCGCTCGGGCTCAAGCCCTGGGTGCTGGATATCGGCGGCGGTTTCCCGGTCGATTATGAGGGGGGCGAGTTCGATATCGACGGCTTCTGCGCCCCGATCCGCGAAGCGCTGGCCAAGCTGCCCGCTACAGTGCAGAAGATTGCCGAACCGGGCCGCTTTATCAGTGCGCCGGCCATGACTTCGGTATCCAGCGTGATGGGCAAGGCCCACCGTGGCGACAAGATCTGGTACTACCTGGATGATGGCCTCTACGGCAGCTACAACGGCCAGCTCTATGACCACGTCACCTATCCGGTGAGCACGCCTTATGCCAGTGGCGAGCTGCATAACTCGGTACTCTCAGGCCCCACCTGCGACAGCGTGGACGTGATCCGCGATGGCATCATGCTGCCCGATCTGGCTATCGGCGAACTGGTGGTTGGCAAGGTGATGGGCGCCTATACATGGGCCTCCGCCTCCACCTTCAACTTCTTCCCCAAGGCGAGCATCCTCATTCTGGACAGCAGTCAGAAGGGGCAGAAACTGGTGGCCGTCGCTTAAGACCGACACCCGAATGCAAAGAGGGGAAGCCAGGCTTCCCCTCTTTCGTTTTATCTTGCCAGATCTGGCTAGACGAACTGACTGGTCAGCAGCCAGCCGGTGTAGGCGACGAAGCAGGTGAGCAGCACGCCCCCCTCCAACCGGTTGATACGGCCCTGCCCCTTGCGGCCCAGACACATCACCAGCAGCAGCAGGGTCAACCCCATCATGATGCTCCAGTCGCGGGAGAGCACTTCCGGCGCCACATCCAACGGATGAATACCCGCCGCGATTCCCACCACCGCCAGGGTGTTGAACAGGTTGGAGCCCAGCACGTTGCCAAGGGCCAGATCATGCTCGTTCTTGCGAATGGCGATGAGAGACGAGGCCAGCTCCGGCAGGGAGGTTCCTATCGCGACTATGGTGAGACCAATCACCAGATCGCTGATACCAAGCGCCTGAGCGATGGTCACCGCCCCCCAGACCAACAGGCGGGAAGCACCGATCAGCAGCACCAGCCCGGCCACCAGCCAGAAAACAGCGCTCTTGAGGGACATCCCCTCGCTCTCGATATCCTCGGCGGTCTCGGTATCCAGCGCATCTCCCTTGCCATTCATGCCAGCCCAGATCGACCAGCCCATCAGGGCAACGAAGACGGCCCCCAGAATGACCGCATCCATCCGGCCCAGATGACCATCAATCAGCAGGGCACCTGAGAGCAGGGTAATACCGAGCAGGATGGGGATCTCCTTGCGCACTACCTGAGAGGCCACCGCGATAGGGCTGATCAGTGCCGTCAGCCCCAGGATCAGCGCGATATTGGTGATGTTGGAGCCATAGGCATTACCAAGCGCCAACCCGGGATTGCCCTGGGAGGCCGCCAGCGCCGAGACCACCATCTCAGGGGCCGATGTACCAAAACCGATGATCACCATGCCGATCAGCAGCGGTGGCATCCCCGCATAACGGGCGGTCGCCGCAGCACCATCCACAAACTTGTCAGCACTCCAGACCAGCAGCGCCAGTCCGGCAATCAGGGCAACAACAGCCAGGGTCATAACATCTCCATCCCATCGCCAGTAAGCAACAGAGTCAGGACAAGCTCCTGACCCAATTCAAAAGTGGCGCCAGTGTAACGAGCCAGCCTCCCATTTCAAGGAAAAATCAAACTGCGATTAACATTTCACAGCACAGCCAGCAGACTCGCGGCATCGGAGACCTCAAACTTGCCAGGCGCCTCCACAAACAGCTGCTCGACCACGCCATCGTTGGCGATCAACGCAAAGCGCTGGGAGCGGATACCTCCAAAGGCGCCGGTATCCTTGGCCAGACCCAGCGCCCGGGTCCAGCTGCCGTCGCCATCCGCCAGCATGGTGATCGCCTCGGCATTCTGGGCCGTCTGCCAGGCCCGCATCACGAAAGCATCGTTGACCGACAGACAGCAGATGGCATCCACCCCTTTGGCCATAAACTGATCGGCCAGCACCACATAACCGGGCAGGTGGGCATTGGAGCAGGTGGGAGTAAAAGCACCGGGTACCGCAAACAGCACTACTTTTTTACCGGCGAACAGCGTCTGGCTATCCCGCAGCTGCTTGCCTTCGGCGGTGATAAAGGTAAATTCGCCCGAAGGCAGAGTCTGACCCATCGCAATCATTGTGCTCGTCCTTAAGTGGAGGGAGGAGGCCCCAGTCTACCCCACTGCCGAGCTGTGACACAGACCTCCCTTTGCTTGGATCATTTGAACTAACCTTGAGCAGGATCAGCCGACCAAGGAGGCCTCATGCAGCACTATTACGATGGACTGGAAATTCGCCCCCCCGCCTTGCGCGAACAACAGCAGCTGGAGCAGCTCAATCATCAGCTTACCCATGTCAGTCAATATTGCGCCGGTTACTCCAGCGTCTATCGCCAGTGCCGCCTCGAGGATCTGGCAGAGCTGGCCACCCTGCCACTGCTCGACAGCAAAGAGCTGTTTGCCGCCCAGCAGGCTCACCCTCCGTTCGCCGGACTCACCGGCCGCCCCGCCAGTCAGGCGTTGCGGGTCTTCTCCTGTCCGGGCCAGCTGGCCATCCCCGAGTATGCGGGAGCAGACTGGTGGGGGGCCGCTCGAGCACTGTTTGCCGCCGGCTTCAAGCCAGGTGAGGTAATACTCAATGGCCACGACTATCATGCCGGCCCCACCGCCTTTATTTTCGATAACGGCGCCCGCCAGCTGGGCGCCCCCGTGGTGCCCTGCGGGCCCCACGATACCCAGCGCCAGCTGGAGGCGCTGCTGCGCTATCAACCCACCGGCTACGTCGGTCCGCTGGTGACCCTGCTCGATCTGCTGGAAGCGGCCGAAGCGGCCGACATCCCGACCGACTCGCTGCGCCGCGCACTGCTGTGTGAAGCCACTCACCCGGAAACCACGCCGCTGCGCGCCATTCACGGCATTGCAGCCCTCAACTGTCTGGTGTGGCAGGATGTGGGGGTGGTGGCTTACGAGAGCCGACCAGGAGAGGGATTTATTGTGAGCGAGAGTTGCATCATCGAGATCATCGATCCCGCCAGCGGCGAGCCGGTGAGCGGCGACGAGACCGGCCAGCTGGTGCTGACTAGGCTTGACCTGGAGTATCCATTGCTGCGCCTCGTCACCGACTGGCAGGGGCACTGGCTCACGACGCCAAGCCCGTGCGGTCGCTCCAACCGGCGCCTAAAACTGGTGTAGCAGGCCAAGTAAATTCACAAATGCAGACGGGCAGCCATCAGGCTGCCCGTCTTCTCTCTGGCGAAGAAAATGTGCGGCGCTTGTCAGCGTCTCGCCTGCCAAGTGGCGATGGCGAGCAGGGAGTCGGGGGTAAATTCGCTGGCACGCTCCGCGATCTCGGCCAGGCTCATCCAGTGCACCGCGCTCACCTCTTCGGCCTGCAACTGCAGCGGCCCCTGATAACGGCAACTGAAGAGGCCACCCCAGACCCGGTAGCCCTCCCCTTCCGCATAAAAGCTGCCAAAGCCCTGCAGAGGAACATCCATAATCCCCAGCTCTTCGGCCAGCTCGCGGCGGGCGGAGCGCTCCATCTCCTCACCGGTGGTGACCACGCCACCGGCGCAGGCATCCAGCATGCCGGGGCAGAAATCTTTGCTGAGGGTGCGTCGCTGCACCAGGATCCGATCCGCGTCGTCGAGCACCAGAATATAGCTGGCGCGATGGCAGAGATTCTCCCGCCGCACCTTGGCTCGCTCGGCCACGCCAATCACCCGGTTATCCTCGTCCACCACATCAACCCATTCCACGCACAGGCCCTTTTATTTGTTCCATTCAAGCCCGCAGTATATCGGTGCGGTGGTTTGTCATGGCACAACTTTTTCGATGATGCCGTCAATTTGCCGAGCTCACTGGCAAAATAAGGATTCATGCAAATCTTTATAAACCGTCATATCAGTGTCATCGACCGACACCATAGTGTGCCCTGTCCAGGCAATCAGGGAACCGTGTGATGAAGGTATTCAAGCAGTTATCCCCACGGCAGATCGCTCGCTACATCAAGAGCTTTCATCGAGGCTATTTTGCCATCGAGTCGCTGGGGACATTTGAATTCAACGCGGGTAGGATCAGCCTCCATGGCCTGACCTGCCGCCAGCGGCTAAGACTGGCTCGCCAGATCAATCTGGCGGTCAGACAACTTGGTCACCGCGACCCCTTGCCGGACATGTGAGTCAAAGGGTCTTGCCCTACTGTCTGTTGTGCATCCATGCTTTGCCCGCCGGCTACTGGCCGCGCGGGCCGTTTTCGATATCGGTAATGATGCCGTTGCGCACCGTCACAAAGCGCATGAACTCGTTCTTGCCGAAGTTGTAGGTCCAGCGTTCACCATATTTGACCTGCACCATGTTGCCAAACTGGTTCTCCTCGTTGCGGTTGAGCTCTTCACGCAACATCGGCTCACCGCACTTGAGCAGCATCTCGGCGGTGGTGTCTCCCTCGGTGATCAGGGCGTTCTTGCAGCGCATGGCATCAGCACTGGCCGGAATGCTCAGCAGCAACAGAGCAAGCCCCGCTACTTTCTTCATCTTCTTGCTCATCGGGTTCTCCTTATCCTCTCTAATGAGTCGCAGTATGCCTGTTCCCGTTTCTGAAAAAACCAGTAAAAAGCGCAAAAGTGCCGCCCTTTTCTGCTCTCCAGCCCGCTGGTCGCGACAAATGCTGTCTATCACATAGCCCAAAAACAAACGGCGACCCGAGGGTCGCCGTTTGCATCAAGCCAGCAGGATCACAGGATGTCCAGCAGCTCGACTTCAAATACCAGTGCAGAGTAAGGCGGGATGGAGCCCGCGCCACGGGCACCGTAGGCCAGATCGTGGGGGATGTAGAGCTTCCATTTGGAACCAACCGGCATCAGCTGCAGCGCTTCAACCCAGCCAGCGATCACGCCGGTCACCGGGAATTCAGCCGGCTGGCCGCGAGCGACGGAGCTGTCGAATACGCCACCGTGGGTGAAGGTACCGTGGTAGTGCACACGCACGGACTGACCGGCTACCGGAACGGCACCGTTGCCTTCTACCAGCACTTCGTACTGCAGACCGGAGTCGGTCACCTTCACTTCAGCGCGCTTGGCGTTATCAGCCAGGAAGGCTTCGCCGTCAGCAGCGGCGGCCTTGGCGGCGGCTTCCTGCTCTTCTTGCATACGCGCAGTGATGACCTGGAAGGCATCATTGATATCGTCACGGCTGACCGCGAACTCCAGACCATTCAGGGCATCTGCCAGACCTTGTTGCAGGGCCGGGATATCCAGACCGGCGAAAGCTTGCTGCGCCAGCTGATCACCCATGTTGCGGCCGATGCCATAGCTGGCCTTCTGTTCGATAGAGTCGTATTGGGACATTGAGATGTTGCTCCAGATCCATGTAGTAAAGAGGCGGGATAATATCAGACTTTTGGCCTGGGTGCTGCCGGGGGCGCCCCTGATTTCCCCGTCAGTGGGAGGAACTTCACACAAGATGCGGATGAACGCCGCCCAACGGCGGCGATCTGCTTAACCGCGATCCAGCAAGGCTCTGACCGCAGCCACCTTGGCGCCATCGGTGATATTGACCCGACCATCATCCGAAGTGCCCATATTCACTCCGTGCGGCACCATGCCACCGCGCCAGCCCATGCCGGACATATGCACTTCGCTCACCCCGGTGAACTCGATGATGGTACGCACGTTGTCGGCATTGACCCCGGCGCCCGGCATCAGGCTGGCACGTCCCGCCAGCGCCTGCTGCATCTCCTGCAGGGTCTCGAGCCCAGCCAGCGCGGTTGCGGCGTGGCCCGAGCTCAGAATACGCTCGCAGCCGGCCGCGACTATGGTCTCCAGATCCAGACGCCAGTCGGAGGAGAGGTCGATGGCGCGATGGAAGGTGACCCCCAACGATCCTGCTGCATCCACCAGCTGTTTGAGCTTGGCGGCAGGCACCCGCCCCTCCTCATCCAGCAGACCGACCACCACCCCTTGCAGCCCCGCAGCGCTTGCCGCCGCGATATCTTGCAGCATCATCTCGAACTCACCGTCGTTAAAGCAAAAATCCCCGGCGCGCGGGCGGATCATGGCATAAACCGGCACGGTGGCATGGCGGGCCGCCTGCTGCATAAAACCGTAGGAGGGGGTCAGACCACCGAGACCCAGCGCAGAGCAGAGCTCGATGCGATCCGCCCCGGATTGCTGGGCGGTGAAGAGGGATTCCAGGTTGTCGATACAGATTTCAAGACGGGTCATGAGGACTCCTTTTTCGGGGAGATCAGACCCCACATCTGATCTCATAGATTGAGCAAGGCTGCGCCGCGCACACCACCGGCACCACCGAAGCGGGCCTGGCGGATCTCGGGCAGGGCGACCCCGGGCAGCAAGTGACCGGGCAGACGCAGCGGCAGCTGTTCATAGAGGGCGGGCAGGCCGCTCAGGCCGCCCCCCAACACCACCGCCTCGGGATCAATCACCGAAATGGCGGTGGCAAGCCCGGCGGCCACGATCTCCAGCCAGCAGTCGACCGTCTCGACCGCATGGGGTTCATGGGCCTCGAAGCGTCCCACAATCTGGTGACCCGTGGCGCGCTGGCCATGGAAATGGTGATAGAGACGCTCCAGACCGGTGCCGGAGGCATAGGTTTCAAAACAGACCAAACGGCCGCAGCCGCAACGGGGACGGGGCAACTCGGGGTACTTCATCAGCATGGTCGCGGGCAAGGGGTAGTGACCAATCTCGCCAGCCAGCCAGTTGCGCCCCTGAATAAGCTTGCCCGCCAGATAAACGGCGCCGCCGATGCCGGTGCCGATGGTGACACCAAGCGCACTGCCTGCGCCGTCGGCGGCACCCTGATGCACTTCGGACCAGAGGAAGCAGTTGGCGTCGTTATCCACCTTGACCGGCCGCTCCAGCAGCTCGGCCAGATCGGCGCCCAGATGGCGACCATTGATGGAGGGCAGATTGGCCGCCACTATGCTGTGATCCTGGCTGTTGATGACACCGGGGAAACCGATACCGACCGAGCCCCGAGCGCCGAAGCGGGCATCTGCCTGCTCGACCCGGGAGCGGATCAGCTGCTGCAACCCCTCGTAATCGTTGCCCGGGGTACTCATGCGCTCCTCGTGGCAGAGGTTCAATGCACCGTCATAGACCGCGAAGGCGATCTTGGTGCCACCGATATCAAAGCCGTAATACATGCCAGCACTCCCTTGTCAGCCCGTGTTTATCCAACTCTGTTTCAAGGGGGACATTGTATTAATTCGCAAAAAAAATAAAGTGACCGGGGACGAAAAACGGGAGAGTGATCAGAGCAAACGGCTCATTTGTCGCTGCAGGCAGGGCTGCCCGAGGCTTATCAGGGTGCGCTCTGCGCCATCAAAGACGAAGCCGCGGCGCAGGTAGAACCCCTCGCCGATGTGGTTGCCATCGAGCAGCCACAATTTGACGCTATGACAACCGGCGCGGCGCATCTGCATAGCCACCGCCTGCCACAACCGTTTGCCATAGCCTTGTCGCCAGTGGTCGGGATGGAGGTAAAAAGCGCGGATCAGGGCATGGCTCTGCCCCGCTTCCTGCTGTGGTTGCCAATAGAGCAGGCCAATCACTACCTCATCGAGACAAAGCAGCATGGGCCTTGGGCCCGGCTCGGCCAGACGGCTCTGCCAAATCTGTAGATGAGCGGTAACGTCCAGCTGCTCCAGCAGGTCAGCACCGAGCACCTGGCCATAGGCAGCGAGCCAGCTGGCTCGCTGCATCACCGTCATGGCGGCGGCATCATCGCTGCGCGCCATGCGCAGGCTTATGCCTTGCATTGGGGCACCAGACCATTGGCGCGGGCCTGCTCATAGAGCGGCAGCACTTGCGCCTGTTGCGCCTGCAACTCGGCGATCCGGTTCTCGTTGCTCGGGTGGGTTGAGAGCAGTTGCGGCGGGGTGTTACCACCGGCGGCGGCACTCATGTTCTGCCACAGGGGGATCGCCTCGGCCGGATTGAACCCGGCCCGCGCCATCAGCTCAAGCCCGAGCCGATCCGCTTCGCTCTCCTGAGTGCGGCCATAGGGGAGCATCACCCCCACTTCAACCCCGAGACCAAGGGCGGCCATAGTGGCGCCGCGATACTCGCTGGTGCCCATGGCAATGTCCGCAGCCGCCAGACCGATCCCCGCCAACTGGCTGCGTGAGAGTCGCTCGTTGGAGTGCTGGGCCAGCACGTGAGTCAACTCGTGACCGATGACGGTCGCCAGCTGATCCTGATTCTTGGCCACCTTGAGCAGGCCGCTGTAGACCCCGATCTTGCCGCCGGGCAGGGCGAAGGCGTTGACCTGCTTGGAGTCAAACACCACCACTTCCCAATTGGTGATGCCATAGCTGGCCGGCACCTGGGCGGTCACCGCCTTGGCGACACAGGAGACATAGGCGTTGAGTTTGGCATCCTTGCTCACCTTCTCCTGCTTTTTCATATGCTCGAAGGAGTCGGCACCAAGCTGGTTCATCTGCTGGGGGGAGTAGAGCAGCATCTGGCTGCGGCCAGTCGGCGACTGGGCGCAGGCGACCAGCAGGGAACTACAGAGGGCTACCAGGCCAAACTTGGAGAGGGACGCAATCATGAAGGGATCCTTTGCCATAACGTTGCCCTATTCTCGGAAATGCAGCCCTGCTACGCAAGGGAACCTGCCCCCGGCTGGCGGAAAAACATCCATCCAGCGCTATTAACAGAACTGACAGTCACCAAAAACAAAACGAGCCCGATTGGGGCTCGTTTTATCAGTAGATGCTGGCAGCAAGCGGTTACATGATGCCCAGCTTTTTCAGATCCGCCTGCACCACCTTGGCCGGTACCGGTACGTAGCCATCTTTGGCAACGATGTTCTGGCCCGCCTTGGAGAGCATCATCTTGACGAACTCCTGCTCCATCGGAGAGAGCGGCTTGTTCGGATGCTTGTTCACGTAAACGTACAGGAAGCGTGACAGCGGATATTTGCCGGTGATGGCATTATCGGCAGTAGCATCGACAAAGGTCTTGCCATCCTTGGAGAGCGGAATGGCACGAACGCCGGAGGTAACGTAACCAATACCGGAGTAACCGATACTGTTGAGGGAAGCGGAAACAGACTGCACCACGGAGGCGGAACCCGGCTGCTCGTTCACACCGCTCTTGAAGTCACCATTACAGAGCGCGTGCTCCTTGAAGTAACCGTAGGTGCCGGATACCGAGTTGCGACCGAACAGTTGCAGATCCTTGCCGGACCAGCTGCCATCCAGACCCAGATCAGACCACTTGGTAGCCGCCTTGGCTTCGCCGCACTTGAGTGTGCTGGAGAAAACGGCATCAACCTGCTGCATGGTCAGCCCCTTGATGGGGTTGTCCTTGTTGACGAATACCGCCAGGGCATCGACGGCAACGCGGATAGCGGTCGGCTTGTAGCCATAACGCTTCTCGAACGCTTCGATTTCACCGGCCTTCATGGCGCGGCTCATGGGACCAAACTGGGCAACCCCTTCGGTCAGGGCGGTCGGTGCGGTAGAAGAGCCGGCAGCCTGGATCTGGACATTGACGTTGGGGTAGACACGCTTAAATTCTTCTGCCCACAGGGTCATCATGTTGGCCAGAGTATCAGAGCCGACAGAGGACAGGTTGCCTGAGATACCGCTGGTCGGAGTGTAATCCGGCAGATCCTTGTCGACACCATAGGCCAGGGTGCTGGCAGAAAACAGGGTTGCTGCGGTAAATCCGATTACACCAGCCAGTTTGTTGAGTTTCATCCAATCTCTCCAAAGTTACAGAAGGTCCGTTCTTAAGACGGCGCCAGTATCTGACCTGGCAGTGACAAATTTATGGATTAAATGTGACACTTTAATGACATGACAACAAAGTTGCACAAATGCAGAGAGGGCCCGCATTGTGGCCCTCTCGAATTTACTAACCCATTGTCATAAAAGGCTATTTTAACACCACCATACGAGCCGGTATCATGAAGCTGAAGCGACTGCCAAGGCCGACACGACTTTCAATCTCGAGCTGACAGTCATGATGACTGAGGGCATGCTTGACGATGGCAAGGCCGAGTCCGGAGCCACCGGTGTGGCGGGAGCGGGCCTTGTCGACCCGATAGAACCGTTCGGTCAGCCGCGCCAGATGCTCGGGGGCAATCCCCTCCCCCTCATCCCTCACGGCAAACAGCGCCATTGCCCCCTGCTTGCGCCACTCCACGCTGATCTTGCGCCCTGCCGGTGTGTAGTGGATGGCGTTGTAGACCAGATTGGAGACGGCGCTGCGCAGCTGCTCCTTATCCCCGCGCACAAACAGGTCTGGCTGCACCATGAATTCGATCTGGTGGGCCCGTTCGCCCGAGAGCGCCCGCGCCTCCTGCTCCAGCAGTCCGAGCATGGCAGGTATGTCCACCAGATGGGAGAGATCAACGGTCGGTGCCGCCTCGATGCGCGACAGGGTGAGCAGCTGGTTGACCAAATTGTCCATCCGGATGGTCTGCTCCATCATCACCCGGTGCGCCTTGGCCCACATGGCAGGCGGGGGCGGATCTTCAGTCATCTCCAGATAGCCCTTGAGCACGGTGAGCGGAGTGCGCAGCTCGTGGGAGACATTGGAGACAAAGTGCTTGCGGGTCTTCTCCAGACTGCGCAGGCGGGTGACATCGCGTACCACCAGCATCGCCTGATCGGAGGCGTAGGGCATAATGCGAAACTCGAGAAACTTCTCTTCGTTGATCGGAGAAGTCATCTCCAGTGGTTCATCATAGCTCCCCTTCCCCAGATAGGCGGCAAAGGCAGGATGGCGGATCAGGTTGCCAATGTGCTGACCTGCATCTTCCGGCCAGCGGAAACCGAGCAGTTGCTCTGCCAGCCGGTTGCACCAGAGGATGCTGCCATCTTCGCGAAACACCACGGCCGCATCGGGCAGCGCCTCGGCCCCCTCCCGAAAGCGGCGGATCAGCCCCGCCAGCTCGCGCCGCCGAGCCCGGTGACGCTGTTGCAATTTGTAGATCCCGTTGAAAATGTGCTCCCAGCTGCCACTGCCGTTAGGTGGTACCAGGCTGCGGTCGTGCCACAGCCAATCAGACAGCCGCTTCTGAAAACGGTAATGCCAGCCCAGATGCAACACTGCCGCCACCAACAGGCAGAGGGCAAGATGATCAATCAACCAGCCAACCAATGCGAAGGGGGCGTAGAAAAACGCCATTCGCCACAACTGTCGCCGCCAGGCGTAAGGTTGCAACATAACTGCCTCTAGAGACGGGTTGAGAAGCGGTATCCGGCTCCACGCACCGTCTGGATCAATCTGTCGTGCCCTGTCTCTTCAATCGCCTTGCGCAGGCGCCGAATATGCACATCCACGGTTCTGTCCTCGACGTACACATTGGTACCCCAGACATTGTTGAGCAACTGCTCACGGCTATAGACCCGCTCGGGGTGAGTCATGAAGAAATGCAGCAGCTTGAATTCGGTCGGCCCCATGTCGAGCGCCTTCTCCTCGGCACTGACCCGGTGGGAGACGGGGTCCAGCTTGAGCCCCTGCACCTCGATCACCTCGTCTACCGAGGTGGGGGAGACTCGGCGCATCACCGCATGGAGGCGAGCGGTGAGCTCCTTGGGCGAGAACGGCTTGGTGATATAGTCGTCGGCACCGGCCTCCAGACCACGCACCTTGTCCTCCTCCTCACCGCGGGCGGTGAGCATCACCACCGGGATCTGGCGGGTCACCTCATCCTGCTTGAGCTGTTTGATAAACTGGATGCCACTGCCGCCTGGCATCATCCAGTCCAGCACGATCAGTTCCGGGTAGGGTTCACGCACCTTCGCCAGTCCGTCGGCGAAATCTTCCGCTTCAATCGTCTCATACCCCTTCTGCTCCAGCACGAAACAGAGCATTTCGCGGATCGGTGCTTCGTCCTCGACCACCAGAATTCGCTTAGCCATTCCCTTCTCTCTCCTCTGTGAAGATGGGTGCGCCAATTATTAGAATTTTCTGTGACACTTTTATGACTTTATGACAGGCGGGATGATAAACGTTTTCAGATTCAGTTGGCAGCAGCGCGTTGCAGCAGGTCCCAGCGGTTGCCACTGATATCCTCGAACACTACCACGGTGCCGTAGGACTCCTGTCGAGGCTGTTCACAAAAATGGACACCATACTGCTGCATCCGCCGGTAATCCCGCCAGAAGTCATCGGTCTCGAGGAACAGAAATACCCGTCCGCCACCCTGTTTGCCAATGGCGGCCAGCTGCTCCGGGGTCGCAGCCCGCGCCAGCAGCAACGAGGAACCCGAGCTGCCAGCGGGAGCAACCCGCACCCAGCGTTTGCCCGGTTTGCCCGGTTCGTCGAGCCGGGTATCTTCCAGCAGCGCAAACCCCAGCCCCTCGGTGAAAAAGGCGATAGCCTCGTCATAGTCGGCCACCAGCAGGGTCAGGGCACCAATAGATTGTCTGGTCATCTTGCTCTCGTCTTTAACATGTCATGCTACCGCCCTCAATGCGCCACTACCCGGTTGCGTCCCTGCGTCTTGGCCTGATAGAGCGCCTCGTCGGCACGTTTGAGTACGCATTCCCATGGCTCTCCCCCCCGCTCGGCCACCCCGAACGAAGCGGTCACCCGCAAGGCCAGCGGCCAATGGGGAGATGCCTCCAGCAGGGTACGCAGCCGCTCGGCCAGGATACACGCCCGCAACTCATCGTAATCAAGGCAGACCAACACAAACTCCTCTCCCCCCCAGCGCACCAGATGGCAGAGGGGATCGCAGTGGCGCAGGATCTCGCTGACCAGCAGTTTGAGCACCTCGTCTCCCACCGGATGGCCATGGCTATCGTTGATCTGTTTGAAGTGATCCACATCGATATAGACAAGAGTGCAGGGCTGCTCACCTATCTCGAGCAGCAGTCGCTCACCGCCGAGCCGGTTGAGGGCGCCGGTCAGGGCATCATAACAGGCCTCCTCGCGGGAGCGGCGATTCTCTTCACTCAAGGTCCGGTTGAGCGCCTCGGCCTCCAGTTTGGCCTGATGGGCATGCTGCAAGCGCTGCTTCATCAAAAGGTGGTTGATCAGAAAAACGGTACAACCGTAAAGAAACCAGACAAACAGGATCAGCCGATAGAAGAGGGTGGCATCGAGCCAGCTACCGTGAAACTGCAGCGCTTCGATCACCACGCCATGCTTACCGGGCGGCATATCTGAACCAGCCATAACCTCTATGGCATAAACCCGATCCAGATTGGCCCCCTGCTGCTGCAACGGCACATTGTAACGGGTGATCCACCAGGTCGCCGGGGTAAACACATCCAGTGGCACCTCGTGATCCCGGCCGTAATCCGCCGGCCGAAAAATGATCTCGTTGAACTTGGATTGCTCAGGCTCATCAACCCGGTCATAGACCGGATTGTAGTTGCGCAGATACAAGCGCCAATCCTGCTCGCCAGCCCCGGTTACGCTCAAACGGATATGAAGTGTGCCAAAACGGGTCAGATTAATCCCCTTGTCACGGGGGGTCAGGGTGAGGATAAGGCCGCAACTTGGGTAGCTGGCCGGATTGGCGGTTAACGTACAGACCACTCCGGGATGATCATCCGCCGAGGGGTGATAGCGCACCGCCCCCGGCCCAGCATCCCGTGGCTGCTGCACTGTGATGGAGAGCGGCCACTCCTTGATATCGAGAACTCGCTCTGGCCCGAACTCGAACAGCAGGATGGCACAACCGGTGAGCGCCAGCAGATACCAGAATAGTGACTCGGCCAAACGGGAACCGGACGCGATCATGCTTACCCTAACCCCTGAATATGAAGGCACAGCCATTCACTCCGGCAGACAACCGATCGTTGCTGCCAGATGGCCCATGATAACAGGGCTCTATGATAATCCCTGTAACGACAAGAAACAGGCTACTTATCATGGCATTCACACTGCATCGCTCCCGTTTTTTCCCATTAGAACCCCCGTTCTGCCGATTGCTGGCGATAACGCTGGGGTGAACATCCCAGCTCCCGGTTGAACATGGCGATAAAGGCCGAGGTGGAGCCGTAACCGAGCCGCCAGCTGATCTCCTGAATGGGCATGTCGCCCTTGAGCCAGGCCAGCGCCTTGAGCAGCCGCAACCGCGCCCGCCACTGACCGAAGCTCATCCCCAGCTCCCGCAGGCAGCGCCGCGACAAGGTGCGCTCTGTGGTGTGCAGTTGTCCGGCCCACTGGGCCAGAGTACGGGGATCGGCAGGATCGCTGTGCAACACCGCCAGCATGGGAGCCAGCAGCTTGTCCTGACTCATCGGCAGGTAGCTCTCCTGACAACGGGTGCGCGCCAGCCGCTCCACCAGCAACTCGGCCTGACGCTGATCCCACTCATCCGCCATATGGCTCACCCGCCGTTCGCAAAAGTCGCTCAGCAGGGCGCGAATAAGTGGGGTTAGCAGCAGCAATCTGGGCTCTGGCGGCAGCTTGGCCGCCAGCTCGTGGCTGACGTAGATGGAGGTGTAGTCGAGGGTCTGCTCGTTGTAAGAGGTGTGGTCGAGATCCGCCGGTACCCAGATCAGGTAGTCGGCAGGGGCCACCAGTCGCTGATCCCCCAGCTCTATCTCCATGATCCCCAGGCTGATCATGTTGAGCTGGCCCCAGGGGTGGGAGTGCAGCACGGTCGCGCTGTCGGCCAACATCTGCTGGTAACTGAAAAAGAGCGGATTGGGAGCGGGCAGAACGACATCTACCGGCTGAAAGTGGTGAGTGGCCATCAGCGCCCCTTGTCAGCGAGAGAGAGGAGCAGGCGTGATGCAACGCCCTGTTGGCTCGGTCTCCGGCACAGGTCAAAAGCAGCCATCAGTTGCGGGCAGACGCAGCCCGTGTGGGCCGGAATAAGGTGCATCAGAAAGAGTTGTCTTTTCTGCTGGGTCATCTGTCTGTTTTACGCTACTTGATAATATAAAGACAAGGGTAGACTTGGCCCCCTGTTAATAAGGAGCCTCTGATGCGAATCTTTTCCCCTCTTCTCTTTCCGCTGATGGCGGTGCTGATCTGGGCTACCAATACCGTGGTGTCCAAGGCGGCCGCCAGTGTGCTCGACCCCGCGGCTATCTCCTTCTATCGCTGGGTGATCGCCGCTCTGGCGCTGACCCCCTTCTGCCTGCCGCAGCTGTGGCGCCGCCGTAGCGAGGTTCGCCCCTGGCTCGGCAAGCTGCTGGTGCTGGCGGCGCTCGGTATGGTGCTCTACCAGTGCCTCGCTTACTACGCTGCTCACAGCACTTCGGCCACCAATATGGGGGTGATCGGCTCCCTCATTCCACTGCTCACCCTGCTGCAAGGGGCGCTCTTCTTCGGCCAGCGTCCCGGCAAACAGGCACTGCTCGGCATGAGTCTCTCCCTGTTCGGGGTGCTCTGGCTGCTTGGCAAGGGCGAACCGCTTGCCCTGCTCCATAACGGCATCAACCCGGGGGATGGCATGATGCTGCTGGGGTCCGCCAGCTACGCCCTTTACGGCCTCTTGATCCGCCGCTGGCACCTGCCGTTTGGCCCCTGGCTAAACCTCTACATGCAGATCCTGCTGGCGGTACTGTTGCTGGTGCCACTCGCCCTCAGCGCCGACTCGATGGCGGTACCGGCCGAAGGGTGGGGACTGGTGCTCTTCGCCGGGCTCGCCTCCTCCCTGCTGGCGGCTTACTGCTGGATGCGCGGCCTCGCCTGCATGGGGGCAGAGCGCACCTCGGTCTTTATGAACCTGATGCCGCTCTGTACGGCGCTGATCGCCGTCGTCGGCCTGGGCGAGCCAATCCACGGCTATCACCTGCTGGGTGGCGGGCTGATCCTGGGCGGGGTGATGGCCTCCCAGCTGAAGGGGCGTGCGCCGGTAGCCGAACGGGAAGCCGCCTGAGAACCAACATCGTCCGGAAACAACAAGGGAGCCCATGGCTCCCTTGTTGTTTCTGCAATGTGCACCAGTGCGCATCTCAACCGGCCCGGCGCCAGCGGTAGCGCCGCTCCGGTCGCCCCCGCTGACCGTAGTTGAGATCTACATCCACCCGATCTTCCGACTCCAGATATTCCAGATAGCGGCGCGCCGTGGTGCGGCTGAGGGAGAGTCGCAGCGCCACCGTGTCGGTGGAGAAGACGTTCTCCGGCTCGCCCGCCAGCAGATCCAGCACCTGACGCAGGGTGATGCTGTCGATCCCCTTGGGGGTGACGCGCATCTCCTTGATCTGGGAGCGCCCCCCCTTGCCCAGCAACTTATCGAGATCTTCCTGCTCCAGCCGACCCCGCTCGCAGAGGCGGCTGTGCAGTTGCAGGATCTCGTCCAGACTCTGCTGGATGCGAAACAGCCGCAATGGTTTGATGACGTAGTCATGAACCCCCAGATTGAGGGCCTGCTGGATGGTCTCCACATCCCGCGAGGCGGTCACCATGATGACATAGGCTTCGCGGTTGTGGCTGCGCAGGCGGCTCACCCACTCAAGGCCGGAACCATCGGGCAGGGAGACATCCACCAGCAGCAGCTGGGGCACCACACCGGCCATCATGGCATCGGCTTGGGCCAGGGTGCCGGCCCGCCCCAGCAGGGAGAAACCGGGTGTCGCCGCCACCAGTTCTGACAAGATGGCACCGATCCGATCGTCATCTTCAATAACAAGCGTGATTATTGGGTCCATGGCTCACATTAATTGGTTTTTATTCAAGTAGATACCAAACAGGGTGGTCTGCTCGGCGGTTCGCCGCCATTCTATCACACCCTCGTGCCGACCCACGGTCTCCTTGACCAGGAACAGACCCACCCCGTGATCGCCGCTCTGGCGACTCACCCCGTAATCGAACAGGTGATCGGCCAGCTCCTCGTCGACCCCCTCACCGCTATCCTCCACCTCGATCACCAGTCGCCGCCCCACATCGCACAGGGACAGCAGCACCCGGGGCGGCCGCTGCTGGCGGTTGCGCCAGGCCGCCTGCAGGCCGTTGTCCAGCAGGTTGCCAATGAGGGTAATGAGATCGGCCGAGACCGAGGCCGGATACTCCGCCAGCGCCGAATCGGGATCGAGCTCCAGGGTCACCCCCAGCTCGCGGGCCCGGCTGAACTTGCCGAGAATAAGCCCCGCCACCGGCTTGTTGTCGATCAGCCGCAGCAGCTCCTGCAGCATGGTCTGGCACGCTTCGTTCTCCTGCTGGATCAGCTCCACCGCCTGATCCACATGGCCCAGCTGCAACAGGCCGGAGAGGCTGCTCAGCTTGTTGGCGAACTCGTGGCTCTGCATCCGCAGCATCTCGGCATACTGGCGCAAGTGGGTCACCTGCACCCCCAGACTGGCAGCTACCTCCGGACGGCTGAAGATCAGCAGCCGCCCCGGCGCCTTGCCCTGCACCGCCTGCCAGCGACCGACAAAGGACTCCCCCTGAATGGTGAAGCTCACTTCCCCACCCTCCTGCTCCAGACAGGGGGCAAGGGGCGGCACCAGCTCCGCCAGCGACTGCCCCTGCAGGGCATGGCGCCCGGTAACCGGCAGCCGCAGCTGATAGCTGGCGGTGCTGTTGATCATGTTGATGTTGCCGCGGCCATCGAGGGCAATCACCCCTTCGGTAATGTGCTCCAGCACCAGATCCTGCAGGGTGAAACGGCGCACGATCGCCTCCGGCTCCAGATCGAGCAGGGTCTTGCGTAGCAGGTATTGCACCCAGAGTGCCAGCAGCAGACCACACCCCAGCACTGCAACGATGGCGCTGATGAGCAGGGCCACCCGCTCCATATAGATTCCCTCCACCTGCTGCATCAGGTAGCCCACCACCACGGCCCCCATGACGCGCCCATCCCCGCCCACCACCGGGGAAAAGCAGCGGATCGCCGGTCCCATGGTGCCCCGATCCTTGGAGCAGTAGCTGCGCCGCTCCTGCAGCGCGGGCCAGATATCCTCGCCGCGAAACTTCTGCCCCACCAGCTCGGGGTTGGGGTGGCTGAGGCGGCGACCATGCTCATCGGTCACCACCATATAGGTGGCGTCGGTGCGGTTGCAGACCGCCTCCACGTAGTCGCGCAGGGTAGGATCACTCCCCTGACGCAGAGCCTCGACCACCCGGGTGTCCGCCGCCATCACCCGTGCCAGATCGCTCCCTTTATCCTGCAGATTGCTCTCCAGCAGATGACGGATAAAGAGGGCCAGCAGGCTGCCCAGAATGAGGATCAGCAGCAGGGAGAGCCCAAGAGAGAGGGTGACCAACTGGTGGCGAAGTTTCATGCACATACCTTAAAACGTCAGGACGCTGCCCAATAGTGCGGATGCCACCAGGTCTGGTCAATCAAAGGTGCCGGATCGCCGACAAAATCGGCCAACCCCTCCTCGCGGGCACAGAGTGCCACCGCTCTGGCGACGGCGCGGGCCACCTCTCCCACCTGCTCGATGGGGGGCAACAGCCGACCCGCCACCAGTGGATAGGCGCCAACTGCCCGCACCGCGGCCAGCAACATGCCATCGCTGATGCGGCGCGCCTTGACGGCGCAGGCCCCGAGACCAATCCCCGGGAAGACATAGACGTTGTTGCACTGGGAGACTACCCGCCGCTCCCCCGCCACCGTCACCGGCGCAAAGGGGCTACCGGTGGCCAACAAGGCGCGGCCATCTGTGGCGGCCCACACCTGCTCAGGGGTAGCCTCGGCGCTGCGGGTCGGGTTGGAGAGCGGCAGGATCACCGGCTGATCGCACACCTCCCCCATCGCCTGCAACACCTCGCGGGTAAAGAGGCCCCCCTGACCACTGACGCCAATCAAGACCGCCGGTCGCACCTGGCGGATGGTCTCCAGCAGCGAACTGTTGCCCTCGTTCACGGCGCAAGCAAACGGCTGCTGGGCACGAGTCAGCGTGGAGCGATCGCTGCAGACCACCCCGTCCTGATCAAACAGCCAGACCCCCTCATTGCCACCCGCCAGCTGGGCCAGCATGGCGGCAATGCCACAACCGGCAGAACCGGCACCGACGATCAGCACAGGGGCATCACTGAGGGCGATACCCGACTGTTGCAAACCGGCCAGCACGCAGGCAGAAGCCACTGCCGCCGTGCCCTGAATGTCGTCGTTGAACATGCAGAGCTCGTCCCGATAGCGGGCCAGCAGGTTGGCGGCGTGCTTGCCGGCAAAATCCTCAAACTGCAGCACCACCTGTGGCCAACGCTTGCGAATGGCGGCCACCACCTTGTCCATGAAGTGGTAGTAGCTCTCGCCGTCGATGCGCGGGGATTGCCAGCCGAGGTAGGAGTCATCCTCCAGCAGCTCGGGGTTGTTGGTACCCACATCGACGCAGAGCGGCAGGGTGCGGGCCGGATTGATGCCGCCAGCAGCGGAGTAAAGCGCCAGCTTGCCGATACAGATCCCCATGCCGCCGATACCGAGATCGCCGAGCCCCAGCACCCGCTCGCCATCGGAGATGACGATCACATCCACCTCCTGCTCCACCGACTCGAGGATGTCGTCGAGATCGTCCCTGTCATGCCAGGAGAGATAGAGCCCGTGACTGCGCAGATAGAGATCGCTGTGGCGCTGACACGCCTCCCCCACCACCGGGGTGTAGATGATCGGCAGCAGCTCCGGCAGGTGGTGGCGCACCAGATCGTAGAACAGCACCGGGTTGTCCTCCTGCAGCTGGCGCAGCAGAAGATGCTGGTCAAACGGACTCTGCATGGCACTGACCAATCGGTAGATCCGGCGCCGCTGCTGGGAGAGGGACTCCTCCTTATGCGGCATGCGACCCCGCACGCCCTGACGCTTGCGCTCGGCATAGGGCAGGCTGGTGCCCATCATGATGTCGTTCATTTTGTTTGTTCCTCAATCCGGTATCAGGCGAGCAGGGAGATAAGGGCGGTGGCCAAGATCAGCATCACGGCGCCGCCGAGACGGGAGGAGATCTGGGCAAAGGGCATCAGCTTCATGCGCTGGGCCGCCGAGAGCACGGCTACGTCGCCGGTGCCACCCATGTTGGCCATACAAAGTCCGCCGGTGATGGCCGCCTCGATGGGATAGAAACCGATCATCCGGCCCACCAGCGCCGCGCCGAGGGCGCCACCGATTACGGTGACCATGACCAGCACGAAGTAGCTGACGGAGAAGGCACTGATCAGCTCGGGAATACTGGTATAGGCGACGCCGATCCCCACCAGCAGCGAGGGGGTGAGGTTGCTCACCACAAACTGGTACCAGTCGGCCGCCGCCTGCTCATAACGACGCGGCAGCACGCCGCTCACCTTGATAAAGGCGACCGCCAAAATCATCAGGGCGAAGGGGTGCATGGGGATAAAGTTGCCAAGCAGGGAACCCAGCACAAACATGCTGGAGCTGATGAAAAGGCCCATACCCAGACTCTGCAGGGTCGGCGCTTCGGCCTGCTCGTCAGCAATGCTCTGGCTATTCTCTTTGACCATCAGCTTGCCGTTGCCGGTCAGGGAGGGGTAACGGCGACCGAGCCGCGCCAGCAGGGAGCCCACCAGAATGGCCAGGGTATTGGCGATCACCACCGCCGGTACCATGCGCGACAAGAGATCCGCACTGGACATCTGCATCGGGCCGGAGAGGATCTCCACCAACGGCACCGCACCGGCGCCCATGCCACCGCCCATGATGGGCAGGCCGATCAGCAGCACGGCATTCTTGAAGCCATATCCCATCAGGGAGCCGACCAGCCCCACACTCAGCAGTGCCAGTGCGACGCCACCAAGAATAACCGGCAGGTAGCGCATGGCGGCATTTTTCAGCAGCGCGCCGCTCATGCCGAACACCGAACCGGTCACCAGACTGGCGATAAAGAAGTTGAGAAAGCCCCCCTCCTTCATGAAGTTGGTGATGACCTGCCCCGCCTGCACCGGCAGCAACTGATATTCAAACAGGGCGGCACCGCCGAAGATGGCGAGGATGGTGCCGCCCCCCAGGTATTCGCGGATCGGCATGATCCGCTCACCCAGCTCGGTCAGCAGGGTGCCCAGCACGAACATCAGCGCCAACGCACCGACCATGCCCAGCGGCAGCGAGCCATTCCAGCCGGAAAAGAGAACACAGGTCGCCAGCCCCAGAAATATAAAGAGAGGCATACCGGCAATTTGTTGGCCGCCCATAAAGGCGGCCTTTTCTTGTGTGGTTTGTAGGGTAGAGAGGTTTTTCATTGTTATGTACTCTGCGTGTGATTGTGGCCGCTACTTTATTGATCCCCCTCGCCCCTGTCGGTTAGCCAGATTGCAAAGCCATATAAAAACATTAAAAACTTAAACATCATGGTGCCGCCAACGTGCGCAGCACAATAGAACACCAGACATCCGATACCCGACCAAGTCAGGAAATAGGGTGATAAAACGAGCGAGCCCAATGGCGGATATTTGGGTGATCAGCAGTAATAACGATGCGATGATCTCCCCCCTTCGGGGAAATAACAGAGCCAGATGACAAGCTCTGCGACCATTTATCGCCACAGCTCCTGTGAGTGATTATCAGCGGGTAATGTCATCGCCATAACGCGAGTGCCACGGCATGCCACACCAGGGTTTGAGTCGGCGTGCAGGAAGGAAGCACGCACGATGAAAAATGGTGAGGAGAAAGATGCAAAAAGGGGAGATTGAAATAGTGATGAGTCAAGCCAGCGAATACCAGAGCACTGGCTTGAACTCACAAGGATCACACACGGTCAGGTCTATTCTGCCAACAGCAATGGAATATTGGCGGGGTCAAAATCATGACTGATATCGGTACTTCTGATAGCGCCTTCCCGATTCACGCCATGGTGTGACTCTGCACCATATTCTCCATCACTCAACAGCGTTTCAATTGCCAGATACACACATCCACTGTCATATCCATCCACAACCCGTTTCCCCCTTGTTTTATAACCCCATCAATATTAGCGGATAAAAAAAGAGCTGCTCACTGAAGCTGAAAATTTCATGAAAATAATCGCCGGATATCCTCCATTCACGGCACAATATCCGAATCGGCAAGAGAGCCTCGAGTGGATCAGCCCCGAAAATAATATCAGGGGCTCGAATGCTGCTCGCCCTCACCAACGAAAGATCCGACCAGAAACATGATTCACATCACACTATTTACTTAGCCTGCTAAACAAGTATGATAGTTAGCAGGCTAAGTACATTGAGGATGAGAAGATGACGGATCTGGAAAGGTTGCGCGAGCTGTCACTCGCCGAGCAGATAGCGCGGATGCACCGGCTATGGCGTACTGCCGCCGACCTGGAGCTGGCTCCCCTTGGCCTCACCCATCCCCGCTGGACCGCGCTGTGGAAGCTCTCCCGCATGGGGAACCATGTCAGCCAGAAGACCCTGGCCGAAGCCCTCGAAATAGAACTGCCATCCCTGATGCGCACCCTGGGCCAGCTGGAAGAGCAGGGTCTGATTGAGCGCCACTGCTGCAGTCAGGACAAGCGGGCCCGCATCGTCTGCGTGACCCCGGCTGGCCAGACCCTGCTCGATCAGATCGCCGACCGCATCATGAATATCCGCCGGGAGCTGCTGGGGGGCATCGACGAGCAGACCCTGCAGCTGTTTGAAGCCACGGTGCAGCGGATCTCGGCCAACGCCCTCAGCAAAATTGAACAACACCACGACCGACAAGCCGGAGGCGATACAAGCCCTCCCGAGACCGACACAGAGAGAGAATAAGATGACTCCGGATCAACAATTTACCCGCTGGATCAAATGGTCCATGGCGGGCTTTGCCACCTTGTTTGCCTATTTTCTGATAGCCGACCTGCTGATGCCCCTCACCCCTCAGGCGATGGCGACCCGGGTGGTCACCAAGCTGGCCCCCCAGGTGAGCGGCAAGGTGATCGAGGTCGCCGTTCACAACAACCAGCAGGTCAAGAAAGGGGATCTGCTGTTCAGGCTGGATCCGGCCCCTTTTGAACTGGCAGTGGAGCAGGCCCGCCTTGCGCTGGCGCAGGCAGAGCAGCAGAACAGTGAACTGGATGCCGCTCTGACCGCCGCCGTTGCCGAGATCAACGCCAAGGAGACCCTAGCCAGCCAGAAGTGGCGCGAGGCTGAGCGGATCGATGCGCTCTACCAACGTCACATGGTTTCGCTGCAACAAAAAGATGAGGCTGACAGCGCCCTGCGCAGCGCCCAGGCCAACCTGCGCGCCAGTCAGGCCAAACTGGCCCAGATCAAGGCCAGTCGTGGCGTGACCGGTGAGGACAATCTGTTGCTGCGCCAGGCCCGCAACCAGCTGGCGCAAGCGCAGCTGGCCCTCTCTTACAGCCAGGTCCACGCGGATCAGGATGGCACCATCACCAACCTGCAGCTCAAGCCGGGCAGTATCGCCAGCGCGGGCAGCCCGCTGCTGGCGCTGGTGTCGGAACAGGTGGACGTCATTGCCGATTTTCGGGAGAAAAGCCTGCGCCATGTCGGCGCGCAAACCCGCGCACTGGTCGCCTTCGATGGCGAGCCGGGTCAGCTCTATCCTGCCCGGGTGAGCAGTCTGGATGCCGGGGTGAGTGCCGGTCAGTTTGATGCCAATGGTCGACTGGCCGCACCGGTGGAGTCGGATCGCTGGGTGCGGGATGCCCAGCGGATGCGGCTGCACCTCGAGCTGGACCAGCTCCCCGACCATCTGCCAGCCGGGGCGCGGGCCACGGTGCAACTGCTGCCGGACAATGCCCTGACCGCCATGCTGGCACGGGGCCAGATCCACCTGCTCAGCCTGCTCCATTATGTCTACTAACCACGCCACTCACCCGTCGGCCAATACTGCCCCAGCCCACCTCGTCGGTGGTGCTGCCACTCACCTCTGGTATCGGCCCCTCACTGGCAACGAGCTGCGCCAGTGCCTGCGCATCGCTTTTGGCTGCACCACGGGCTTTCTGCTCTGCAAACTGTTTGGCTGGAATTACGGGGTCTTCTATACGGTCACGCCGGTGCTGCTGCTGGGGATGGTGCCTGTAATGAATGGCCATGCCGCACGCCAGCTGATCGCGGCGGCGATGGTCTGTGGGGTGGAGGTCGGGCTGCTGGGGGGGCTGTTTGGCAGCCATCCGGCACTGATGACTCCCATCGCCTTTCTGCTGTTTCTCTACCGTTTCGCCGCCATGTCGCGGGGCAGCCTGTTTCTGTTCGGGGCCAACGGGGTGCTGAGCCTCAGCATCATGCTGCACTTTGCCAGCTATCCGCAGACCGACCTCAACGACCTGATCCTCAACAATATCTGGGCGAGCCTGCTGTCGGTGCTGATCGCCTACCTGATGACCATGCTGATCCCGGATGTGGAGGCCAGACCCAAGCCCGCCTCGGCCCCCAAGGCACCGCACCGGATGCGCCATGAAGCCCTGCTGGGTGCCACTGTGGCCACCCTGTCGTTTCTGGTATTTCAGGTGTTTGACCTGCGCGACTCCATGTCTGCCCAGGCCACAACCCTGCTGGTGCTGTTCCCCATGCACTGGAACGGTGCGCTGAGTTATGCCCGTAAACGGGCGATGGGTACCTTGCTGGGGGTCACCTTCGGCCTGCTCGGCCAACTGCTGCTCTATGACTGGTCAGGGCAACTGCTGCTGGTCGCTCCACTGCTGTGGCTCGGCGCCATGCTGTTCAGCCATGCCCACGTCAAGGAGGCAGGCGGCTCCGGGGTCGGCTTTGGCGCCCTCACCACCCTCGGCATCCTGTTTGGCCAGTACCTCACCCCGGGCAACGATCTGGTGTTCAGCGCCCTCTACCGGGTGAGCAGCATCCTGTTTGCCATCGTGGTCACCCTGCTGGCCTGCTACCTCGTCCACCGGTTGCTCAACCGCTTCGAGGCGACCCGCTTCGGTTATTGATCTCCTGTTGTAAACACTGTTGTCAGCCCATGGATGAGCTCTCTTTCGCCCCGTCGCCTGCCGGGGCGTTTTTTTTGCACCCTTGTCATCCTCCCGTCACCACAAGTCAGCACAGAAGTATGGCTATGCTTGTAAGGCTGCTGTCGATGAGGTGCACCTATGGTTTCATTGTTTAAAAAATGGCTGGTGTGTCTGGTGCTGCTGGCCACCAGCCCGCTCGGGGCCACCCCGCTTGTCATTGGCGCCGAAGATGACTGGGCTCCCTACTGCGAGCGCGGCAAGGACAATGAGGATGGCCAGCCCCGCGGACTGGCGCCTGAGTTGGTCAAGGCGGTGTTCGCCGCCGAAGGGATCGAGATTGTCTTTCGCACCCTCCCCTTCGCCCGCTGCATGCACGATGCAAAAAGCGGCAAACTTGCGGGGTGCTTCAACGCTACCATCACCGAAGATAACCGCTACCAGTACCATTGGCACGATACCCCCATGTTCGAGGAGGATCTTGCCATCTTCGCTCTTGCCAGCGACCCGCAACGGGATCTCAAGCTTACCTCGCTGGAGGGCAAGCGGGTGGGCATCACCCTGGGTTACACCTACCCCACCGATTTTATGGAGAACCCCAGGATCACCCGCTTTCAGGCCAAATCCGATGCCCAGATCCTCGAGATGCTGGTACGTGGCCGGGTCGACTACATCCTGATGAACGGTATGCCGGGCTACCTCAAGATCCAGCAGAAGCAGCTGACCGGCAAGGTGGTCAAGGTTGGCAAGATCTCCACCGATGGCTTCTGGCTCGCTTTCTCCCGCAACACACCGCAAGGGGAAGCGCTGGCCAAGCAGTTCGAGCAGGGATTGCAGAAGATCAAGAACAACGGCACCTATGAGACGCTGATCCGCCAGTTTGAAACCAGACTTGGCCTGCACTGATTGACACTACCTTGCTGATAGCGGCATCCCCCTCATACTCGCGCGGTATGCCGGACAGCCAGCGACGCACCGAATGGCCCCGCTGATTGCACAATAACGGCAACCTGTTAGGCTCACGCCCGTATGACACCAATGGAGCTGTAATCATGAATAAAGCACATATGATGGCCGCTGGTGCGCTGGCCCTCGGCCTGCTCGCTGGCTGCAATCAGGGCAATACCCTCTCAGTCACTGGTGGCGAACCGGTCAGTTACCAGTGCGAGCAGGGCAAGAAGGTGCAGGTGCGCTACTTCTCCCTCTCAGACGAGAGCCTCAACTTTATCAAGCTATCACTGCCGAACGGCAAGGATTACACCCTGCCCCAGGCCATTTCGGCCTCCGGCGCCCGCTATACGGACGAACATGAGGCCGTCTGGTGGAACAAGGGGGATGAGGGCTTTGTCGAGCTTCGGGATCAGGATGGCGAGTGGCAGACCGCCTACAACGACTGCAAACAGCAATAAACGTGACCCCGGCCTGGCCGGGGTCTCTCTTTCTCTGGCATCAGAGTGATGGGGGATCAGTTGATCTCGATCTCGAAGCGGTTGGTCACCTCGACCGGAATGGCATCCGGGTTGCCCTCTGCAGGGCTGTAGCGGATCCGCGAGAGGGTCGCCAGCGCACTCTGCTCCAGCTCGCCGGGGGGCTCGGCCGCTACCACTTCCGGCTTGACCGGCGTGCCGCTGGCGTCGATTTGATAGCGAACTTCCACATACCCCTTGACCGGTTTGGCTGGCAGGGCTGGCTCGTCATTACCAAGCCATGACCACTGCTTCTCCTGAACCCAGTAGCTGGACAACTGCTCGAGAGAGATAGCGATCGGAGCGCGCTCGTGCGCTACCTCCTGACGGGATGAGCACCCCAGCAACAGTGTCACTGCCAGACCTGACCATACTGCGACTTTCCACTTCATGTAACGCTCCTTGTTCTCTGCCGGTACTTATTGCCGGACTGCAGGCCGCTCAACACGCGCCCTTTTGGTCAATCACCCATCCTAACGAAAAAGTATTCGTATGAACATGAACAAAAGGGCCCCCCCCGAGAGGTTGGCCCTTTTATCGTCAATAAGCTCACTAACCATCCGCTGGCATCAGCCGCGCTTGTCGCTCACCACCAGCCAGAGCGCATGGACCATGCCCGGCAGACCGCCCATCAGGGTCAGCACTATGTTGATTAAAAAGTGCAGGCTAAAGCCCACTTGGATAAACGCGCACACCGGGGGCAGGAAAATGGCCAGCAGGATCTTGAGCAGATTGTTCATCTCGGCTCTCCTCTTCATGAATGTCGTCAGGATTGGAATGGGCTAACCATAAACATCCCGGGCTTCAACTGCAAACCAGACAGCGAACTAGCTCACCCGCATCACGCCAGGCGTTGAGGTCGTGGATCTGCTGATTGCTGCTGCCACGCCAGAGCAGGCCGGGGTCTGCCAACTCCTTTTCATACTTGCCATCCACCAGCACATCCAGCAAGGCCACCAGCTCGCGCTGGGCCTCTGACAGTTCGCCGAGCAGATAACCGGTCCAGCACCAGATATCCTTGCCCGGACACTCGGCGCGCACCCGTTTCACCAGCGCCAGCACGTGGGGCACGTTGGCCGGGTGGAGCGGATCGCCGCCAGAGAGCGACAGACCTCGCCGTTTGATGCGGCTGTCGTTGAGATCCGCAATGACGCGATCGCTCATCGCCTCATCGAACGGCTTGCCGCCATCGAGCCGCCAGGTGCTCTGGTTGTAGCAACCCGGGCACTGGTGCTCACAACCTGAGACAAACAGGGTGGCACGGGTGCCGGGGCCATTAATCACATCGACCGGGTAGTATTGGTGGTAGTGCATCGCTTTTTTCCTGCCTCGTTCACGGGAAGGCGGCATGGTTGCCGCCCTCCAATGAAAATGGCCCCTTGAGTCAGGGGCCAGCTCTTCATCGCCTGTGCGCTTACATATGTTTGACGCGGCGCTTCACCTCTTCCTGCTTGCCCGCATTGAAGGGGCGCGCATCCGGGCTGCCGAGGTAGCCGCAGACACGGCGGGTCACCGACACCTTGGCCGGGTCGTGGTTGCCGCAGCGCGGGCAAGTAAAGCCCTTGGAGGTACATTCGAACTCACCGGTGAAGCCGCAGTCGTAGCACTCGTCGATGGGAGTGTTGGTACCGTAGTAGGGCACCTTGTCATAGCTGTAGTCCCAGACGTTCTCCAGCGCTTCCAGATTGTGCTGGATGTTGGGGTACTCGCCGTAGCAGATGAAGCCACCGCTGGCGATGGGCGGATAGGGCGCCTCGAAGTCCAGCTTGTCGTACGGGTTGACCTGCTTCTCCACATCAAGGTGGAAGCTGTTGGTGTAGTAACCCTTGTCGGTCACGCCGGATACCACGCCAAACTCCTTGGCATCGATGCGGCAGAAACGGGTGCAGAGGTTCTCGCTCGGGGTGGAGTAGAGGCTGAAGCCGTAGCCAGTCTCCTCTTTCCACTCATCGATGGCCGCCCTGAGACGGGCGATGATAGCGATGGCCTTCTGTTGCAGCTCGGCGCTGTCAAACAGGTGCACCTTGTCACCAAACAGGGCGTTGATGGTCTCGTGAACCCCGATATAACCGAGGGAAATGGAGGCACGACCGTTCTTGAAGATCTCGCTGACGTTGTCGTCCGCCTTGAGGCGCACGCCGCAAGCCCCTTCCATATAGAGGATCGGTGCAACCCGTGCTTTCACCCCGTCCAGACGGGTGATGCGGTACATCAGCGCCTTCTTGGCGACCCGCAGGGAGGCATCGAGACGATCCCAGAAGTCCGCTTCGTCACGGGATTTCAGCGCAATGCGCGGCAGGTTGAGGCTCACCACCCCCAGGTTGTTGCGACCTTCGTGGATCAGCTCGCCATTCTCCTCGTAGGCGCCGAGGAAGGATCGGCAACCCATGGGAGTCTTGAAGGAGCCGGTCACCTTGACCACCTGGTCGTAGTTGAGGATGTCCGGATACATCCGCTTGGAGGCACACTCCAGCGCCAGCTGCTTGATGTCGTAGTTGGGATCGCCCTGCTTGTGGTTGAGGCCATCCTTGATGGCGAACACCAGTTTCGGGAACACGGCGGTCTTCTTGTTCTTGCCAAGGCCAGCGATGCGGTTCCTGAGGATGGCGCGCTGGATCATCCGCGACTCCCAGCTGTCCCCCAGACCAAAGCCGAAGGTGACGAACGGGGTCTGACCGTTGGCGGTGTGCAGGGTGTTGACCTCGTACTCCAGCGACTGGAAGGCGTCGTAGCACTCTTTCTCGGTGCGGGCCATGGCATAGGCTTCCACATCGGCAATGCCCCACTCTTCGGCCACTTCACGGTGCTTCTGCCAGCTGATGGTCACATAGGGGGCCAGCACTTCATCGATGCGGTTGATGGTGGTGCCACCATAGATGTGGCTCGCCACCTGGGCGATGATCTGGGCGGTCACGGCCGTGGCGGTGCTGATGGATTTCGGGGTATCGATCTCCGCATTGCCCATCTTGAAGCCGTGGGTCAGCATCCCTTTCAGATCGATCAACATGCAGTTGAACATCGGGAAGAAAGGTGAGTAATCGAGATCGTGGAAGTGCAGATCACCGCTCTCGTGGGCCTGAACCACATCACGGGGCAGCATGTGGCTGGTGGCATAGTGCTTGGCGACAATACCGGCCAGCAGGTCGCGCTGGGTCGGGATCACCTTGGAGTCTTTGTTGGCGTTTTCGTTGAGCAGGGCGGCGTTGGTCTGCTCGACCAGACCACGGATCTCCTGCGCCAGACGGCCGCGCGCCTCGCGAGCCTGATCCCTGTCGTGGCGATATTCGATATAGGCACGGGCGATGGCCTTGTCGTCGGAAGCCATCAGGTGGTTTTCGACCCGGTTCTGGATCTCGTGGATATCAACTTCACCACGCCCTTCCAGCTCCTGACTCACTGCATTGGCAATGCGGGAGGCGAGTGCCGGATTGGCCTGATTGACCGCTTCCGCCGCTCGGCTGACCGCATCGCGAATCAGCTGGGCATTGAATGGTGCGCGACATCCGTCACGTTTGATCACAACCGGTTTCATGGATTTTCCCCGTTAAAAGGCCAGGCATTTGCCTCTGGCTCACCCTTGTTGGGCCCCCCTCCCGGCATCTCGTCCTGGACGCAAATAAATTCAGCCGAGGCTTGACAAGCCTGGGCTGAAGATAGGAGGGGAACAGCTTATACACAGCTTAATAACACAACATATAGGGATTAAAAACGAATGCGTCCCTATATGTGGTGTCTATTAGGCACCAAAGCGCAGCCTCATTTCTTGATCCAGAACAGGTTTTTCAGCGAGCGGGACAGTTCACGACCAACCAAAAAAAGACTCAATAAAACCCGATCCCAAGCAGAGTGCGGGCTGGCGTCCGATCCGCTCAACCGAAAAAAAATCGCGCCCTGCCATACCGGTTTCGAGATGACAGTAACGGCAAACACTGCCCATACTGAGCATGCATACACTATCACTCGACAGGGGCCTTCCCATGCGCACCTCCCTGCTGTTGCTACTGCTCTCCACCCTCTCCCTGCCGCTCTGGGCCGCAAACATTCTGGTGATCAGCAGCTACCATCCCGAATACCTTTGGGACCAGAGCTACAACGAAGGTTTGCGCAAAGGGTTGCAGGGGGAGCACAAGATCTCTCACTTCTATATGGACACCAAACGCCATCCACGGGAGGCGTTCGACGACATCGCTCAACGGGCTATCGCTTTTTATCTCAAGAGCAAACCGGATCTGGTGGTGCTGGGGGATGACAATGCCATCAACTATCTGGCCAACGAGATCGCCTCGCTGGGTACCCCGGTGGTCTTTCTCGGCATGAACGAAAACCCCCGCCTCAAGGGCTTTGTCGGCCACCCCAAGATCACCGGGGTGCTGGAACGCCCCCTGCTCAAGCGCAACATCAGCGAAATAAGCCAGATGATGGGGGGGCTCGACAAGGCGCTGGTACTGTTTGATTCCAGCAATGTGGCCCTCACCGCTATCGAGGATGAATTCAAGACCCAGACCGAATTGCGAGTCGGCCAGACCCGGGTCAACAGCCAGCTGATGGGCGACTACAGCCTCTGGCAGGAGGCGGTGCTCAACGCCAAGAAGAATGGCTATCAGGCAATCTTCCTCGGCCTCTACCACACGCTGGTCGATGATAATGGCAAGCATGTGAGCGAACAGACTGTGCTGGAGTGGACCAGCGCCAACACGCCGGTGCCGCTCTTCTGTTTCTGGGAGTTTACCGTCGGCAAGGGGATGGCCATCGGCGGGCTGGTACTGGACGGCCACGATCAGGGGTTGCAGGCAGCGTCCCTTATCAACACCATACTGGCGGGCACCCTGCCCCGTACTATCTCCCCGCGAGCGGCCCTGCGCGGCGAATATGTCTTCAGCAAGAGCGAGCTGGCCCGCTGGCAGCTCACTGTGCCCGACAAATGGCACAACAAGATCATGTGGCGTGAGTAACAATAAGTAACCCGGCACATTGGCCGGGTAACACCTGCACAGTCAGATGACTGATGACCGAAAGCCGCGTGCGTCAGCTGGCAGCAAAAGGCAGGGAGAGGCGCTTGGCAAGCGCCTGGAAGTGCTGGCTGATCTCGGCACCAAACAGAGGATCACCGATAGCTCGGTTCTGCCAGTTTTGCTCCAGATGACGCCAGTCATCCTCGGTCAGGGAGTCACGCAGATGGGGGAAGATCACCCCCTCTTCGTAGTTCATGTGTGCCTCTTGCAGCTCCACGAAGCGCTCCAGCTTGGCGGTGAACTGATCGAGCGGGATCACCGCATCCATCAGGATCATCTCCACCATCTCCTTGAGCTCGGTCCCTGCCTCCAGCAACTTGAGATGCTCTTCATGCAAGCGGTTCGCGACATCCCCCTCCACCACCCGGTATTTCAGGTAGTAGTCATAGACAAGATCTTCCTTGGGGTGGTGATACTTGTCAGAGACCTCCCGCAGATAATCGATGACATCGCGCACCAGAAAATAGCTGATGGGTTGCTCGGCACGAATGGCGGCCAGCTTCTGCTTCAGCAGATCCAGCAGTCGGGCGATATTGAGGTGATCCTTGTGCAGACTCGATAACATGGGCACTCCTTGGCGCTGAAATAAAATGTTACTTTCCTGAGTATACGGTCATTTGTCGCCCAAACTTTGCACTCAATCAAGTGGTTGGCAGACAGATTGCCATTCGATCGGGCTTTTACCCTGCAATTCCAGCAGGCGGTTGGTCTCGGAAAAGTGGCCGCAACCGATAAAACCACGGTGGGCAGAAAGGGGGCTGGGATGGGGTGCCGTCAACACGTGGTGGCGTTGCCGGTCGATAAAACGCCCTTTCTTCTGGGCATGGGAGCCCCACAACAGAAATACCACCCCCTGACAACTGGCATTGATCTGCTCAATGACCCGATCGGTGAAGGTTTCCCACCCCAGATGGGCATGAGAGTGTGCCTGACCGGCCTGCACTGTCAGCACTGTGTTGAGCAGCAGAACCCCCTGTCTGGCCCAGGACTCCAGAAAACCGTGATTGGGTGTGACGAAACCAGGCAGATCCCGCTGCATCTCCTTATAGATGTTGACCAGTGAGGGGGGGGTACGCACCCCGGGCAGGACGGAGAAGCAGAGACCATGTGCCTGATTCGGGCCATGGTAGGGATCCTGTCCCAGGATCACCACCTTGACCTGATCCAGTTCGGTCAGTTTGAAAGCATTGAACACATCGGCCGCGGGGGGGTAGATCACCTTGCCCGCTTCCCGCTCTGCCCTGACGGTCGCCAGCGTACACTTGAAATAGTCCTGCTCTTTTTCAGAGCCAATCACATCACTCCAGGTCAGCACCCCGGCCTCCTCACTTGATACGGCGAAGGAGTCAGGATAGGGGGGCAGCCCGCAAGACGCAACCGTGACTCACACTTTCCAGAGCCTGGCGAGCCGGCCGGAGCGCTCCAGTTTGTGCAGACCGGCGTTAAACAGCAACATCAAGCGGCGGGCATCGGGATCGGCCTTGCGCATCAGCAGATAGCCCGGCTGGGACCAGATGGGATCGGGGGCACCACTCAATGCTGCCGCTTGGGGATGACGAGAGAGAACCTGCTGAAACAGAACCTGTGCCACCTGTTCATCCATGACCAGATAACGAATGCGTCCGGTGAGCAGTTTCTCCATGCTCTCCTCATCGGAGTCGGACCACTCAAGAGACAGCTCGGATTGCCTTGCTGCAAACCCTTCACCATAAAAATAGCCACGGGTAACCCCGACAGGCTCGTTTTTCAGCTCACCCAAACTGACCAATGGCGAACCATTAAGTGCAAGCAGACGGGTCGTAAATTTGCCCAGCGATGCAGAGAGATAGAAGTGCTGCTCGCGCTCGCGAGAGCGAAACCAGGGCATGGTAATCATATAACGCCCTTCAAGAGTCAGGCTGTATGCCTCAGACCAGGGGTAGAAATGAAAGCTGACATCGACCCCCTGCTCGGCAAAGGCCTCACGTACCACCTGACAGAGAAACCCCTGATTGGGCAGCGACTCACTGATATAAGGCGGCCATTCGCCCACCGCTATGCGTACTGTTTCGGCCCGGACCACAGCTGTGATTGCCCAGCAACAGAACAGGGCCAACCATCCCCACATTCGCCACCTGATATTCACCCGACACTCTCCTTGCTTTCTGCTGAGTGTAGCCAACTCCTCAATCCACCACAGAAAAGCCGAAAAAGATGTAGTTAAATTACTAGATTAAAAAGATAAAAGATGCATAATTTTGATATCTTACAAAATCAGAAAAATGACCTATTTTTGATTCAACTCAAGAATTTAATCCCATTCAAATGGCGCTTTATTGATTTTTATTGATCTAGATCAATTTTAGTAATATTACCAACATGGTATATATGACCTCATCAAAGCAAAGGTGTAAGGCAAGGGCCCTTTAAGCCACCACAATTAACGGTAGCTTAAATACATCAGGGTAATTTCCTTACAGTTGGATTCGCGTTCCCATTGAGGAGTCATACCATGATCAAAGGCATTCAAATCACCCAGGCTGCCAACACCGCCCTGCTGAACTCTTTCTGGCTGCTGGACGAAGAGAAGCAACAGGCTCGCTGCATCTGTGTCAAAGGCGATGCCTTTGCTGCCGATCAGGAAGTCGCACTCTCTGATCTGGGTCAGTTCGAATACCGCGAACTGCCTGTTCAGGCCGAACCGGCTGTTGAAGGTGGTCAGCACCTGAACGTCAACGTGCTGCGTCGCGAAACCCTGGAAGATGCTATCGAGAATCCGGAGAAGTACCCGCAGCTGACCATCCGCGTATCTGGCTACGCAGTGCGTTTCAACGCCCTGACCCCGGAACAGCAGCGTGACGTGGTTACCCGTACTTTCACCCAGAGCCTGTAATCAGCGTCCTGCAGTGAACCGCTGATACTTGCTGTATCAGCACAAAAAACGGCCTGTCGGCCGTTTTTTTATACGTGCTTTCACTGGGCAAGCGCAAAAAACAAGGCCTCGCATTGCGAGGCCTTGTGATAAGTGCTTGTCCCATCAAGCAGAGGTATCCAGGGGCTCAAAACCCTTGATCAGGTCATCGATGGCCTTCATCTGTTTGAGGAAGCCTTCCAGCTTCTCCAGCGGCAGGGCACTCGGGCCATCGCAGCGGGCAATTTTCGGATCCGGGTGGGACTCGATAAAGAGACCGGCCAGACCGACTGCCATACCGGCGCGTGCCAACTCGGTCACCTGTTCGCGACGGCCACCGGAGGCGGCACCCAGCGGATCACGGCACTGCAGGGAGTGGGTCACGTCAAAGATCACCGGATAGCCACCGGTGCTCTTCTTCATCACGCCCAGACCCAGCATGTCCACCACCAGGTTGTCGTAGCCGAAGTTGGCACCGCGCTCACACAGGATCAGCTGATCGTTGCCGCACTCCTCGAACTTGTCGGTGATGTTCTTCATCTGGCTTGGGCTGAGGAACTGCGGCTTCTTGATGTTGATAACGTTGCCGGTGCGGGCCATGGCTTCCACCAGATCAGTCTGGCGCGCCAGGAAAGCGGGCAGCTGGATAACGTCCACCACCTCGGCGACCGGCTTGGCCTGATGGGGTTCGTGCAGATCGGAGATGACCGGCATGCCGAAGGTCGCTTTCAGCTCCTGGAAAATCTTCATACCCTCTTCCAGACCCGGACCCCGGTAGGAGTGGATGGAGGAGCGGTTGGCCTTGTCCCAGCTCGCCTTGAAGACAAACGGGATGCCCAGCTTGCTGGTCACTTCCACGTACTTCTCGCACACCGCCATCGCCATGTCGCGGGATTCCAGCACGTTCATGCCGCCAAACAGCACGAACGGTTTGTCGTTGGCAACGTCGATCTGGTTGATCTTGATATTCTTCTGTTCCATCTAAGACTTCCTTAATGAAGGGGCCTGAAGCCAAGTTACTCCGTTGCAGCCGAGCGCTGCGGCCTTGATATTCTTCTGTTTCAGTTTCAAGCCGCCCTTAATGGAGGGGCTTGGGGCTCAGATCCAGCGCGGCCAGCTGTACTTTCAGCACATCGGCGACCGGATCGTCCGGGCATTGTTCAATAAAATATTCAAAATCGTCGGCGGCCTGACGCGGGCAGTCGAGCTGCTCGTAGATAAAGCCGCGATCCCGCGTCTCCAGCGGATCGCCGGGCTTCATCCGCAGCAACAGCTCGCTGCAACGCAGCGCCTCGGGCATGCGGTCTTCCCGCAGCAGGGCCCCCTTGCTGACGTTGAGCAGCCGTTCGATGATCTCCCACTGGCCGGAGGGCTGCAGGTAGTCGGGAGTGAGGGTCGCCAAGTCCCCCAGCGCACCGCGCAGCAGCAGCTCGATGCGGGCCAGGCTCAGCTCGTCGCCGGTAAAGGGGTCGACATAGACCTCCCCCTCGCCACCGGCAAAGCTCACCAGGAAGTGACCGGGGAAGCAGATCCCCTCCACATCGAGCCCGAGCTTGCGCCCCAGCTGGATAATGAGAATGCCGAGGCTGACCGGGATCCCCTTGCGCTGAACCAGCACCTGATTGAGATCGCAGTTGTTGGCAGAGAAATAATCCTGCCAGTCGCCATGAAAACCGAGGCTGTGGTAGAAGCCCTGCAGCAACTGCTGGCGCACCTCGTCGCAGGTGCCCTCTTCGATCTGCTCATCCAGCCACTCGTCCAGCAGGTTCAACTCGCGCATCCCCTCCTCGACCGAGCCATAAATTTCGTCACTGACTGACAACGCCAGCTCGGTGATGTCGTGGGCTTCGAAATCGGTCCATTCGTCTATGTGTAACATTCTCTTCATGCCTTAGCCGAACACACTCGTCTGTTTGAGCACTGCCAACTTGGCAATAAAGTAGAGCCAGCCGAGCGCCCCCAGAAAGGAGCACCAGCGCACCAGATTGCTTTTGGCCAGCCGCAGCGCCATCGCCGCCAGAAATACCAGCACCAGAATGGCCATCAGCTTCTCGCTGAGCCAGGGCGTTCCGTTATTGAGCGGGTTGAGATCCAGCACCATGCAGAGCAATACGCCGGAAAGCACCACCAGACCGTTGAGCCAGCCGCTGACCTTCATCACCGGCGCGCTATAGGCTCGGCCAGTGGCGGTCTGTACCCAGTAGAAGCGGAGCATAAACATCAGCACGGCCCCGGCAATCAGGGTGAGGTGCAGGTGTTTGAGCACAAAAATCATATTCAATCCTTGCATGGGGGCGCACAGGCAACCCGCCGAGTAACAGTGAGGAACCGTCAGCGCAGCGGGCAGAGGCCCAGCGTCACCCTGTCGTTATCCCCGTAATCACGCACCGTGGCTACCTCGCGGTAGCCGCCATCACGCAGCAACTGACGCACCGCCTCCCCCTGATCCCAACCATGCTCCAGCAGCAACCAGCCATCGGTCAGCAGATAAGCGGGGGCATGGGCCACGATGTGGCGGATATCGGCCAGCCCGGCGTCATCGGCAACCAGCGCCGAGCGGGGTTCAAAGCGCACGTCACCCTGCTCGAGATGGGGATCGGCGCCATCAATATAGGGGGGATTGGAGACAATCACCGCAAAACGTGGCGTATTGTCGCGATCCGGCTCGCCAAGGGGTTCGAACCAGCTGCCATCGCGCACCTCGATGGGTAACCCCAGCGCGGCGCTGTTCTCGCGGGCCAGCGCCGCGGCATCCGCCATCCGATCCACCGCCCACACATCGACCTCGGGCCGCTCGGACTTGAGCGCCAGCGCGATGGCGCCGGTGCCGGTGCCCAGATCCAGCACGGCGCAAGGACCTTGCGGGATTCTGGTCAGCGCCTGCTCGACCAGCACCTCGGTATCGGGGCGCGGGATCAGGGTCGCCGGGCTCACTTTCAGCGGCAGCGACCAGAACTCCCGCTCGCCCACCAGATGGGCGATGGGTTCGCCGTTGAGACGACGAGCCAGCCACCCCTGCAGGGTGGCCTGCTGGGCGGCATCCAGCTCACGCTCGGGCCAGGTCATCAGATAGCTGCGACGACACCCGAGCAGATGGCAGAGCAGTACATCGGCGTCGGCGCGGGGGGACTCCCCCTCAGCCAACACAGTCATGATATGGGCGCGGGCCTGCTGGATCTGCATCAGTGCCACTCCACCTTATGGGCAGAACACTTAATGCGAGCTTGCCGGATCACCATTTGCATTAGTTGTTCTCGGCCAGCGAGGCGAGCTGATCGGCCTGATACTCCTGCACCAGCGGTGTGATGACGCAGTCCAGATCCCCTTCCAAAATTTCGGAGAGGCGATAGAGGGTCAGGTTGATGCGGTGCTCGGAGAGGCGGCCCTGCGGGTAGTTGTAGGTACGAATGCGCTCGGAGCGATCGCCGGAGCCCACCAGATTGCGGCGGGTGCTCTGCTCGGCGGCGCGGTGGCGCTCATCCTCGGCCGCTTGCAGGCGGGCGGAGAGCACCGACATCGCCTTGGCGCGGTTCTTGTGCTGGGAGCGCTCGTCCTGACACTCCACCACCAGACCGGTCGGCAGGTGGGTGATGCGGATGGCCGAGTCGGTCTTGTTGACGTGCTGACCACCGGCACCGGAGGCGCGGAAGGTGTCGATCTTCAGATCAGAAGGGTTGATCTCGATCTGCTCGGCTTCCGGCACTTCCGGCAGCACGGCGACGGTACAGGCGGAGGTGTGCACGCGGCCCTGAGATTCGGTCTCCGGCACCCGTTGTACCCGGTGACCACCGGATTCAAACTTGAGACGGCCATAGACGCGCTCGCCGTCGATCTTGGCGATCACCTCCTTGTAGCCACCATATTCACCATCGTTGCAGCTGACGATGGAGACGCGCCAGCCCTGACGCTCGGCAAACCGTGAATACATGCGGAACAGGTCACCGGCAAAGATGGCCGCTTCGTCGCCACCGGCACCGGCGCGGATCTCCAGATAGCAGTTGTTGTCATCCTTGGGATCCTTGGGCAGCAACATCAGTTGCAGCTCCTGCTCCAACGCCTCCAGATTGGCCTTGGCGAGCGGCAGCTCCTCCTGCGCCATCTCGCGCAGGTCGGCATCGTCCTCCTCCAGCATCATCTGGGTGGTCTCAAGATCATCCTGAGCCTGACGGTAACGCTGGAAGGCGTGAACGATATCTTCCAGCTGGGCATATTCGCGGGTCAGGGCGCGGTAGCGATCCTGATCCGAGACCACGTCTGGCTCGCCGAGCATGGCCTGTACTTCTTCGTGGCGCTCGATGAGGCCTTCCAGCTTTCTGATCAGTGACGGATTCATAACTCTTGCATTCTCAATGGAGGACGGGACAACCGGCAGGTTGCCCGAAAATTATGGCTCTTGTGACAACCCCAGCGCCTGCCGCAAGCGGGAGAGCTCGCTCTGATCCCCCTGGGAGGCAGCCTGGCGCAACGCCTGGGTCGGCGCGTGGATCAATTTGTTGGTGAGGCGATGGGCCATCGCCTTGAGCGCCTGTTCGGCACTCTCGCCCTGTGCCAATGCCAGCAGGGCCCGTTGCAACTCTTCATCAGCCACTTGCTGTGACTGATGGCGGTAATCGCGAATGAGGTCGACCGAGCTCTGGCCGCGATACCAGCCCATAAACTCGTCGCGCTCTTCCTGCACGATCACTTCCGCCTGTGCGGCAGCCCGTTTACGGGTTTCGAGGTTCTGCTCGATGATCCCCTGCAAATCATCCACCGTGTAGAGATAGGCATCGGAGAGCTCATCAACTTCGGCTTCGATGTCGCGCGGCACGGCAATATCCACCAGAAACATGGGCTTGAAGCGGCGGGCCTTCAGCGCGCGCTCCACCATCCCCTTGCCGATGATGGGCAGTGGACTGGCGGTCGAGCTGATGACAATATCCGCCTCGTGCAGATAGTCGGGGATCTCTTCGAGCGTCATCACCTGAGCGCCGAATTCGGCCGCCAGGGTCTGGGCGCGCAGCAGGGTGCGGTTCGCCACCATCATCTTGGTGACGTTCTGCTCGCGCAGGTGACGGGCCACCAGTTCAATGGTCTCCCCCGCCCCGACCAGCAATACCTTGGTCTGGGAGAGATCGGAGAAGATCCGCCGACCCAGACTGACGGCGGCAAAGGCCACCGACACGGCACTGGCGCCAATCTCGGTATCGGTACGCACTCTTTTCGCCACCGAGAAGGATTTCTGGAACAGCCGCTCCAGCGCCCCCTTCACCGACTCCGCCTGCTGGGCGTGAGCGTAGGATTGCTTGATCTGCCCCAGGATCTGCGGCTCCCCCAGCACCAGCGAGTCGAGCCCGCACGCCACCCGCATCAGGTGGCGCACCGCCTCTTCATCGTGATGCTGATAGATGGCAGTGACCAGTTCGGCCGCGTCCAACCCGTGGAACTGCTGCAGCCAGCGCAGCACTTGCTCCTGCCGCTCCTCCTCCAGATTGCAATAGAGTTCGGTCCGGTTGCAGGTGGAGACGATCACCGCCTCGCTGACACCGGGTTGGCTCACCAGCTCACGCAAGGCGCGATCGATGCAGTCCGGGCCAAAGGCGACCCGTTCCCGCAAGGCGACACTGGCGGTGTTGTGGTTGATTCCGAGGGCAAGCAAACTCATGAGTGGGCGACAATCATTTCATACGCTGGGTGCAAAGGCTGCCAATTGTACGAGAAAGGGTAAGTCTTTAAAAGCAATACGGCCGCCCCGTATACTGTGGCAAATTCCTCTCTCTGGAGCCGTCTCTTGCTGCTACGTATTTTTACTCTCACCTGCCTGCTGTTGCTGGCCGGTTGTGCCACCACCCAGCCCCAGCGTGACCAGGTGAACTGGAACCAGGAGCGGACCCGTCTCGAGCAGCTGACCCACTGGCAGCTATCCGGCAAGATGGCCATCATCACGCCACAGCAAAAGGGCAGCGCCCGTCTCAACTGGCAGCAGGATGGGGAGGATTATCGCCTCAACCTCACCAGCCTGATCGGCACCAGCATTCTGGAGCTCTCCCGCAGCAAGGGGGAGATCACCCTGCTCGACAGCGACGGCAATCGCCACCAGAGCCAGGATGCCGAAGCGCTCATCTATCAACTGACCGGCTGGAATATTCCGGTTGCGGGATTACCGGAGTGGATCAAGGGGCTGCCGGGTCAGGCGGAGTTTGAACTCAACCCCGACAGCAGTCTGGCCAGCGTGCGCGACGGCCAGTGGCAGATCGTCTATGGCGATTATCGGGATCAGGATGGCTACCGCCTGCCACACCAGCTGACCATGACCGGCCAGAACAGCCGCCTCAAGCTTCAGATTAACCAATGGACTCTTGCACGTTAATGGCTTCCACTCGCTGGCCGGCACCGGCCAAACTCAACCTGTTTTTACACGTCAATGGCCGTCGTCCCGATGGCTATCACGAGCTGCAGACCCTGTTTATCTTCCTCAACCACAGCGACTGGCTCGAGTTTGAGGTGATACCGAATAGCGACACACTCACCCTGACGCCGGCCATTCCCGGGGTGCCGGATGAGCAGAATTTGATTATCCGGGCGGCACGCCTGCTGCAAGCAACCCTGCCGAGCCCGCAAGGTGCCCATATCCGGCTGGAAAAAGTGCTTCCCATGGGGGGCGGTATTGGCGGCGGTTCGTCCGATGCAGCAACCACGCTGGTGGCGCTTAACCACCTCTGGCAGGCGGGTTTGAGTGAAGATGAACTGGCAGCGCTTGGCGTCCAGCTGGGGGCCGATGTGCCGGTGTTTGTCCGTGGCAAGGCGGCCTTTGCCGAAGGCGTGGGCGAGCGGCTGCAACCGGTCGAACTGCCCGATGCCTGGTATCTGGTACTCAAGCCCGATTGCCATGTGGCGACCGCGGCCGTATTCCAGGATCCGGACCTGCCGAGAGCCACGCCGAAAATGTCGCTGGACAACCTGCTGGAAGGCGAGTGGAAAAACGATTGCGAATCACTGGTGAAAAAGCGCCACCCCGAGGTTGCCAATGCGCTCGGCTGGTTGCTAGAATACGCGCCGTCAAGAATGACGGGCACAGGAGCCTGCGTCTTTGCTCAATTTGAAGACGAAGTAACTGCTCGGGAAGTGTTGGCCTGCGTGCCGAAGGGACTTGATGGGTTTGTCGCCAAGGGCGAGAACATATCACCTCTCTTCTCCACATTGCAACAGTTCAAATGATTGGGGTATCGCCAAGCGGTAAGGCAGCGGGTTTTGATCTCGCCATTCCTAGGTTCGAATCCTAGTACCCCAGCCAATTTTACCGAACGGTATTGATGATGATTAACGTGGCCGGTTTTGCACTCGGCCACTGATTCGGGTTACCGGTATCATCACATTCATTGGGCAGCAGACACCTTGTACGTTATCTTGATAAATCGTTTGCCCCAAAACGATAGGGTCTGATTTCAGACTCCCCCACATACTGGATGCAACCCCGAGGTTTCAAACCGTGCCTGACATGAAGCTGTTTGCTGGTAACGCAACGCCGGAACTAGCCCAGAAGATCGCAGATCGCCTGTTTATCAAACTCGGCAATGCTGCCGTAGGTCGCTTTAGCGACGGCGAGATCAGCGTACAGATCAATGAGAATGTACGTGGTGGCGATATCTTCATCATTCAATCCACCTGTGCCCCGACCAACGACAATTTGATGGAATTGATCGTCATGGTGGATGCTCTGCGTCGTGCTTCAGCTGGCCGTATCACTGCCGTTATCCCCTACTTTGGTTATGCCCGTCAGGACCGCCGCGTCCGCTCCGCCCGTGTACCCATCACCGCCAAGGTTGTCGCTGACTTCCTCTCCAGCGTCGGTGTGGATCGCGTGCTGACCGTTGACCTGCATGCCGAGCAAATTCAAGGTTTCTTCGACGTTCCGGTAGACAACGTGTTCGGTAGCCCGGTGCTGCTGGAAGACATGAAGTCCAAGAACCTCGAGTCTCCTGTCGTTGTCTCCCCGGACATCGGTGGCGTCGTGCGTGCCCGCGCCATCGCCAAGCTGCTGGATGACACCGACATCGCCATCATCGACAAGCGCCGTCCCCGCCCGAACGTCTCCCAGGTCATGCACCTGATCGGTGACGTTGCCGGCCGCGACTGCATCATCGTTGATGACATGATCGACACCGGCGGCACCCTGTGCAAAGCCGCAGAGGCCCTGAAAGAGCGCGGTGCCAAGCGTGTATTCGCCTACGCTACCCACCCGGTCTTCTCCGGTTCCGCCGTCGAGAACATCAAGAACTCCGTGATCGATGAACTGATCATCACCGACTCCATCCCGCTCACTGCGGAGATGAAAGCGGTCGGCAAGGTCAAGCAGCTGACGCTGTCAACTGTACTGGCCGAAGCCATTCGTCGCATCAGCAACGAAGAGTCCATCTCTGCCATGTTTGAGCATTGATAGATTCAGCAATAACGAAAACCGCCATCAGGCGGTTTTCGTCTTTCTGGACCTTCTCTTTCCAACTTTCTGCTATCTGGTACGACCCTGCCCCTGGCAGGCTTAAGGATTTACCCATGAATTGCTTGCGTCCCCTCCTGCTCGCTACCCTCACCTCCGCCCTGTTCGCCTGTCAGCCCGCCAAAGAGAACCCGCCCTTTGTGCTGACCCTGGCTCACATGAACGACACCCACTCCCAGTTTGATCCGGTCAATGCGGAGATCAAAGGGCAGATCTTTGCCCAGCAGGGGGAGACGGACACCCTCTATACCCGCTTTGGCGGTTATCCGCGCCTGCTGACCATGGCGAAAGCCTATCAGGCCGATGCGCTGGCCAAGAACCAGCCCTTGCTGCTGCTGCACGGCGGCGATGCCTGGCAGGGCAGTGGCTACTTCAAACTCAACGAGGGGATGGCCAACGCCGAGTTGCTGAGCCAGTTCGGCCTCGATGCCATGGCGCTGGGCAACCACGAGTTCGATCTGGATAACCAGAAGCTGGCCCGCTTCATCGAGGGGGTCAACTTCCCGGTGCTGGCCGCCAACCTCGACACCAAGGCCGATCCGGCCCTCAGCAAGGCTGACAACCTCAAGCCCTTCGTGGTCTACGCCTTTGACGGCAACCAGAAGAGTCCGGTCACCGCTCTCGACAACCTGCCGCAAGGCAAGCAACTGGTCGCCGTCATCGGTCTGGTGCTGGAAGACATGGGCAATATCGCCCCCAACGTCGGCAAGCTGCGCTTTGGCAAGGAGGTCGCCTCGGCTCAGGCCACGGTCGACATGCTGCAAGCCAAGGGGATCCATCAGATCGTGGCGCTCACCCACATCGGCAACGAGCGGGATCTGGCACTGGCCGCCAAGGTAAACGGCCTCGATGCCATCGTCGGCGGCCACTCCCACAGCCTGCTCGGCGATTTTCGCAATATTGGCTGGGGCAAGACCGGCGATTACGCCAAGCTGGTGACCAATCCGGATGGCATCGGCAAAACCTGCGTGGTGCAGGCGGGCTCCTATGCCCAGGCCATCGGTCTGGCACAGGTGACCTTTGACAGCCAGGGTCAGGTGACCGACTGCCAGGGCCACAACAGCCTGCTGGCCAGCCGCGACTTCTTCGCCGATGCGGCGCGCAAGCAGGCGCTCGACGACGCCCGTAGCAAAGAGGCAAGCCAGTTTGTCGACAACCAGCCCAATCTGGTGACCGTGGATGAAGATCCGCGCCTGCGCGGCATCATCGACAGCCACTACAAACCGGCGCTGGAGAAAGCCTACGGCCCGGTGATCGGCACCATCCCCGAGCAGCTGCAAAATGCCCGTCGTCCCGGTGACAACGGCAGCGACAGCCACGGCTCAGATGTAGCGCCGCTGGTTGCCGAAGGGGAGTTCTACTGGGCCAATACTCCGGCCGTCCAGGCCCTGACCGGTGGCCCGGTCGATTTTTCTCTGGTGGCGGTTGGGGGCGTGCGCGCCGACCTGCCTGCTGGCGAATGGCGTGAGGGGGATAGTGCCCTCACCCTGTTGCCGTTCAAGAACCAGCTCGCGGTGCTGACCCTGACTGGCGCCGAGGTACGCGCCCTGCTGACCGAGACCATCACCGCGACCCTGCCCGCCAGCGCCCATGCCGGCAAGTTCCCCTATGGCGGCCACCTGCGTTACACCTTCCAGGAGACCGACGCAGGCAAAGCGGGCACCCTGACCCAATTGCAGCGCAAGACCGCAAGCGGCGAATGGCAGGATCTGGTGGATAGTCAGCGCTATCGGGTGGTGATGAACGCCTACAGCGCCAACGGTAACGATGGCTGGCAGGCACTGGCCAATGCCCAGCGCCACCAGAGCGAGCGGGTCGATATCGCCAGCGTCAATGGCAAGTTGACCGCCTTCCCGGTGCTGAAGGTGGCACAAAACGGTGAACTGCTCGGCGCCGTCTATGCCCCGGGCCAGCCCCTCGATTGCAAAGCCAGCGGCGTGGATTGCGGCACCGATGCAGCGTCTTTCGTGGAGTATGTGCGCGATGCCCGTCCCACCCTGACCGCACTGGATGAAGAGACCGTCACCCTGCTGCGTGCCAAATAACGACGGTAGTCAACCGGGCACAATCCATCGCTCAACTGAAACGGGCCTCTTGCAAGAGGCCCGTTTGCCCACCGTTAGCCACCCATTGGCCGCAATAATGCTGCAAATCCCGCCATAACATGCGCATTGGTTGAGTGATCGCCACTCGGCGGCTAGAATATTGCGTCCTATTGCCCTGGGTAGTGTGCCCACGGCAGCTGCGAGTGAAGACATCAAGCGTGACAAGCGAAATCAAACTGATCGTCGGACTGGGCAACCCCGGCCCGGAATATGCCAAGACCCGCCACAACGCGGGCGCCTGGTATGTGGAGCAACTGGCCCGCTGGCACAATGTCAGCCTGCGTGAAGAACCCAAGTTCTTCGGCCATACTGCCCGCATCCTGGTCGAGGGGCAGGATGTGCGGCTGCTCATCCCGAACACTTATATGAACCTCTCCGGCAAGGCGGTGGCCGCACTGGCGCGTTTTTATCAGATTGAGCCGGAAGCGATTCTGGTGGCCCATGACGAACTGGATCTGCCGCCGGGCATCGCCAAGTTCAAGCAGGGTGGTGGTCACGGTGGCCATAACGGCCTCAAGGACATCATCGCCAAGATGGGCAACAACAATAACTTCTTCCGGCTGCGTCTCGGGATCGGCCATCCCGGCAGCAAAGAGCAGGTGGCTGGCTTCGTCCTGACCAAGGCCCCCAGCAGTGAACAGAACCTGATCGACGCCGCGCTGGACGAGTCCCTGCGTGCCACCGACATCCTGTTCAAACAAGATATGACCAAGGCCATGAATCGCTTGCACAGCTTCAAGGCTGAAAAGGGTTAGGTCGGTTTGACCCTGTACGGGCATTGTGCCGGTACATGAGCAACGACCAGAACAAGCATGACATGGGCCGCCTGCGGGCGACCCCCAACAGCATCCATCAAGTAAGGTAACAATCCATGGGTTTTAAATGCGGTATCGTGGGCCTGCCCAATGTAGGCAAATCCACCCTGTTCAACGCGCTGACCAAGGCCGGTATCGAAGCCGCCAACTTCCCGTTCTGCACCATCGAGCCGAACACAGGTGTGGTGCCGATGCCGGATCCCCGCCTCGATCAGCTGGCTGCCATCATCAATCCGCAGCGCGTTGTGCCGACCACCATGGAATTCGTCGACATCGCCGGTCTGGTTGCCGGAGCCTCCAAGGGTGAAGGTCTGGGTAACCAGTTCCTGGCCAACATCCGTGAAACCGAAGCGATCGGCCACGTTGTGCGCTGCTTCGATGACGAGAACATCATTCACGTTGCCGGCAAGGTCTCTCCCGCTGACGATATCGAAGTGATCAACACCGAGCTGGCCCTGTCGGATCTGGACGCCTGCGAGCGCGCCATTCACCGTCAGTCCAAGCGCGCCAAAGGCGGCGACAAGGATGCCAAGCTGGAAGTGGAAGTGCTTGAGAAGATCAAGGTTGCGCTGGAAAACGGCCAGATGATCCGCGGCATGAAGCTGGATAAAGAAGAGCTGGCCGCCGTGAGCCACCTCAACTTCCTGACCCTGAAACCCACCATGTATATCGCCAACGTGGCGGAAGATGGCTTCGAGAACAATCCCTATCTGGACAAGGTGCGTGAAATCGCCGCCGCCGAGAACGCGGTCGTGGTCGTGGTCTGCTGCGCCATCGAAGCCGACATCGCCGAACTGGACGATGAAGATCGCGCCGAGTTCATGGCTGACCTTGGCATCGAAGAGCCGGGCCTGAACCGCGTGATCCGCTCCGGCTACCAGCTGCTCAACCTGCAGACCTACTTCACCGCCGGTGTGAAAGAGGTGCGCGCCTGGACTATTCCGGTCGGTGCTACTGCCCCGCAAGCGGCTGGCAAGATCCACACTGACTTTGAAAAAGGCTTTATTCGCGCCCAAACCATCGCCTTTGAAGACTTTATCAACTACAAGGGTGAGCAAGGCGCCAAGGAAGCGGGCAAGATGCGCGCTGAAGGGAAAGATTACATCGTCAAAGATGGCGATATCATGAATTTCCTGTTCAACGTCTAATCCCATGACAGGCCAGCATTTGCTGGCCTGTTTTTTATCTGCCATTGCCCGGGCAATCATGGCAATGTCGTAAAAAAAAGCAGATTGTTGGGCTTTTGCGCAACAGAGACCAATAACTGGTCAAACGCACTCAAATTGCGTTTTTCTGGCAAAAAAAGGGTTGACGCCCCAGAGCCAGATACGCATAATTCGGCCCGCACGGTGACGAGGTAACGACTCACCGGAAGCAAGGTTGGCTATGTAGCTCAGTTGGTTAGAGCATCGCACTCATAATGCGGGGGTCACAGGTTCGAATCCCGTCATAGCCACCA
>NZ_JAAKUM010000017.1:0-131285 GCF_049175135.1 Aeromonas sp. 600724
GGAAGCTGGCTCATCAGGTTGGCGTGTTCCGCCGTGCTGGTAGGGGCGCATTATAGGGAGCCGCGCCGGGATGACAATAGTTTTTTTGAAGAAAATCACGAAAATTTCAAATTATTCAATTAGAAACAGCTTATTCAGTGTATATATACAATGTTATCCACAATCCGGTTATTCCACTCCCATTTTAGCGTCATTTATGTCGCCTTTAGTGACCTTGGGAATGCCATACTGGAGCCGATAACCTCTCCCGAGTGGTCCATGGTAGCGCCAATCAGGAAAGCTGGTTACCATGGAGGTGAATATAGTGTTGCACCTTTTTTGCTTTCATTTACAAAAGGTCTTTTAAGATGAATTTATCCAAGTTTCCCGTATATATGCAGGCCGCAATCCTTGCTCTGGTATTGGCAGTGGTTGGCTACCTGGTTGCCCAGGCCCTGCAGTTCTCTTTGAAAGCGGAAGTGATTTTTGCAGCAGGTCTGGCCATCGGCGGTTTCGTGGTACCGCTGTTCCTGAAGCGAACCCCGGCCAATGTCGCCGAGTCGATCGCCAATCAGGAGACTTGCACCTTATATGTAGGCAACCTGCCCTATCGCGCCAATGAGATTGCAGTGCGCGAGTTGTTTGCCGAACAGGGCCAGGTCATTTCCGTGCGGTTGATGAAAGACAAGGCAACCGGCAAGCGCAGAGGTTTCGGTTTCGTGGAGATGCCCGCCGCCGATGCCGCCAAGGCGATTGCCGCTTTGAATGATAAAGAGTACCAGCAGCGCACCCTCAAGGTGCGTGAAGCAAATGACAAACGTGATAAAGAGGAAAGAGAAGGTAGCGAAACTGACGCCTAACCGCTCGTCAGTACTTCACCTCTTCCAGTGATGACAGCCCCCATGCTTGCAAGGGGGCTGTCAGTTTTTGGGCCTCCCCATCCAGCCGGGTACAGTAGGCCCTGGCAATCACCTCTTCTATATGTACAGGCTGCATGACAGCATGCCCGCCATTGCTCAGCAACCAGGCCACCCGTTTGGCAACGGCACTGCCCGAGTCAATAAGCTGACATTGCGGCATCAGTTGCCCAATCTCTTCATTAAGTAGCGGGAAGTGAGTGCAACCGAGCACCAGCGTATCCGGCTGCTCTTCCCCATCCAGCCAGTCGGCCAATACCTCGCGCAGCAACGCCATATTGACCGGCAGGCCCGCCAGCTTGTGTTCGGCTTCTATGACCAGCTCGGTGGTGCCCTTAAGCAGCACCCGCTTGCCCGGGGCAAACTGGGCGATCAGCTCGTGGGTATAGTCGCGGCTAACGGTGCCTGGCGTAGCCAGCAGACCGATACAACCGTTGCGAGTCTGCGCAGCTGCGGGCTTGATGGCTGGCACCACCCCCACCACGGGAATATCCAGTGCCTCGCGCAGGGCCGGCAGCGCTATGGTGCTGGCCGTGTTGCAGGCAATCACCACCAGATCGATATGATGACGGGCCACCATGGTGGTCACCAAGCGGGTGCAGGCAACAATCAGGGCGGGCTCGCTCAATTCACCATAGGGGAAGTTGGCATTATCGAAGCAGTAGAAATAGTTGTGTGCCGGCAGGACGCGGCGGATCTCGCGGTAGATGGTCAGGCCACCCATACCGGAATCAAACACGAGAATATTGGCCACTTGAGCTCCCCTTTGGTGCAAGGCGGCGATCATACTCCCGCCTGCCGCCAATAGAAAAGGCCCTGCCAATGGCAGGGCCCCTGATTTTTCCACTTGGCCGGCTCCGGCTTAGAGTGAGTAATCCATCGTCACGTAGTATGCGCGCTCATCGGCCGGATACCCCACTGCAGTCTGATACTCCTTATCCAGCAGGTTGTTGATCTTGCCAGATACCTTGAGCGCCGGGGTGACCTTGTAGCCGACAGCCAGATTCCACACGCTGTAGCCACCGAGTTTGGTGGTGTTGGCCACATCGCCATAGCGCTCACCCTGATAGATCCAGCTCAACGAGCCGTCAAACTGCTGCCACTGCGCCTGCGTAATCCACTTGGCCCCTTTGCGGGAGATCAGCTGCAACTGTTTATCGGTCACCTTGTCTTTGGGATCCTTGTACTCGGCAGAGACCCTATGACTCAACCAGCCAGTGTCGAACTCCCCTTCCAGCTCGATCCCTTCAATGCGCGCCTTGCCAACGTTTTGTGGTGTCCACATCCCCTGACTGTTGGGAGCCCACTGGATCATCTGTTCGAAGTCATTGCGATAACCGGTGGCTCGCCACTCGACACCCGCAGTTTGACCATCCAGCATCAGCTCGCTGCTCTTAGACTCTTCCGGCTTCAGGTTGGGATTGCCAGAGCCCGGATAGTAGAGGTCATTAAAGGAGGGGGCGCGGAAACCGGTGCCGTAGCGGGCACTCAGGCGGTAATCCTCGACAAAACGCCAGCCTGCGCCGGTTTGCCAGGTGTTGTGACGACCAAACTGCTCGTTGTCATCACTGCGGCCGCTCAGCTCACCCTGCCATGTCTGGTTGTCGAACTGGACCAGGGCATAGACCCCGGTATTGTCCCGCTCCTTGGCCCCTGCCGGATAGGGGGAGCCAGAAGATCGCGAGCGATCGTCCAGCATGTCGCGCTGCCAGTCAGCACCGCCGCCGAGCGTCCACAGCTCGTTCAGCTTGAGGCTGTTGACCCAGTTCAGGCTGTACTGGCGGGTGTAGGTCCGGTTATTGGCCTGATCGCGGCCACTGTTGTCCTGATAGTCGTACGCATCCTGTTTGGAGAAGGCGCCACGCAACTCACTCAGATAGCGATCATCGTGATAGCGCGACCCCAGCTGATAGCTCTGGTTTTCAGTCCAGGTCTCGTTGCGTTGATGGGTGGCAGGCCCCCAGGCGGAAGCCGCAGAAGAGCGGTCGTACTGGGCGACATTGCGGAACCAGCGGGTCGTACCGAACAGATCCCAGTTGCTGCCGAGCGCCTGCTGGTAGTCCAGCATGGCGTTGTAGCCCTGATGCCCGTGACGGTCACCATCGTTGATGCCGGGCAAGGGGTGTACATTGTAACCCTCTTCATCATCAAAACCGCCAGCCACCTTGAGCTGACCCGCCTCACCTACCTGGCTGGCACTACTGAAAGCGGCCTGACGCTGTTGATGGGAACCGGCACCGATATTGAACTTGTGCTGATTTGTCCCCTTGTCGGGACGGGTAATGATGTTGATCACCCCGCCGATGGCATCAGAACCATAAATGGTGGCGCGTGGGCCACGAATATATTCGATGCGCTCCACCTGATTGAGCGGCAGGTTATTCAGTTCGGTCATCCCGGCGGTCAGGGAGGCACTGCGCACCCCATCCACCAGCACCAGCGTCTGGGAAGAGGTGCCACCACGCACCCGCAGCGAGCTGAGTTGGCCGCGGCCACCATTGCTGACCACTTCCACACCGGGCAGGGTCTTGACCACATCGGTCACGGTCTGGGCTTGCAGGCGATCGATCTCATCCCGGGTCACCACATTGACCGGGGCAAGCACGCTGGAGGCAGGTTGGGCGACGCGGGTAGCGGTCACCACCATGGTGGGATTGACGGGAATGGTCAGCTGCTGGGCAAACGCCGCCGTCGGCAACAGGGCAGCCGCCAGAAATTTCTTCGACATGAGAGATCCTTAAGTTCGCGTAAGTATCTACTTCGTGGCCGGTTTCTCTCGGCCCGAAATACGAACTCTGGCAGGTCTTCGGGCTCGGGGGCTGATAGCCTACGGCGACGGCTTCCCGCCTGATGGCAGTGCCCTGATGTCGCTTCGTTCCCCCTTACCGCTGCGCGCCAGCTCCGGATTTTCACCGGATTCCCTATTAAGCATGATGCGCCAAAGCGGGAGGATTATAGGCAGAGCCAAGCTGGATGTATAGCCATCCAGATTTCTATTTCTTGTCAGCCAGCGCTGCCAGCCGCTGCTGTGCCCCCTCCATCACCGCCTGTACCCCTGGATGGGAGAGATGGCGCCCTGCCGAGACCAGATAATAAGAGAGGGTAACGTCGGTGAGGGTCGCAATCCGCTCCACTCCGTAGAGGCGACCAATCTCGTCAGCCATCGCCAGCGGCGCCGGGAAAATCCCCATCCCCGCCTTGCCGAACGACTTCATCAGGGTGGAGTCATCAAACTGCCCCACCAGATGGGGATGAATACCCTGCTGGCGATACCACTCCAGCAGCCGATCGTGGGTGGCAGACTTCTCTCCGGGGATCAGCAGCGGCAACCCCTCCAGCGAGGCGGGAAAGCCGTCCCGCGCCCGAGCCGCCAGCTCTGGGCTGGCAAACAGCGCCAGCGGGCTGCGCCCCAGCTCGTGGTTGTAGCCGCGCACGCCGCTGTCGGGAGGAAGCGGGCGATCGATCAGCACCATGTCGAGCTTGTGACGGGCCAGCTCGCTGAACAGCTGCTCGGCCCGCTCCTCGTGGCACACCAACCGCAGCGGGGTCGCCAGCGCCATGGCGGGAGCCAGCAGCTCGAACGCCAGGGTGCGGGGTACCGAATCGGCGATCCCCACCTGCATGGTCAGCTCCTGACTGGCGTGGCGCAGGGTGTGCTCCAGCTCGGCGCCGAGCGAGAAAATCGCCCCCGCCTGCTCCTGCGCCTGCCGTCCGGCGGCGGTCAGCACCAGACGCCGCCCCACCCGGTTGAACAGCGCCACCCCGAGGGACTGCTCCAGCTCGGCCACCTGACCGCTGATGGTCTGCGGCGTGAGATGCAGCTGTTCGGCGGCCTGCGTCACACTGCCGCTGCGCGCCACATGCCAGAAGTAGTAGAGCTGTTTGTAGTTGAGCATGCCGTTCCCTATCAGTTTTTACCGAACAACCATCAGCGAGAATCTGATTTTATCGAAACATTGCGGGCTCTAGCATGCAACCATTATCTGAACTGCCCTGCGAACCATCATGCTGGACGTTGTTGTACTCTTCTTTCTGTTTGGTCTGCTGGCCGGTCTGGTGCGATCCGAGCTCAAGCTGCCGCCCGCCCTCTACGACACCCTCTCTCTCTTTCTGCTGCTGGCCATCGGCCTCAAGGGCGGCGTCGGTCTGGCCCAGCAATCCCTGCAACCTCTGCTGCCACAACTGGCGCTGGTGATCCTGCTCGGCGTGGTGCAGACCCTGCTCGGCTTTGCCGTGCTGCGCCTCAAGATGAACCGGGTGGATGCCGCCGCCACCGCCGCCCACTATGGCTCGGTCAGCGTCGCCACCTTTGCGGTCGGGGTGAACTGGCTCACCGAGCGGGGCATCAGCTTTGAATCCCAGCTCTCCATCTTCTTGGCTGTAATGGAGATCCCCGCCATTCTGGTGGGCATAGTGCTGGCCCGCGGCATCAGTCGCGAGACCCGCTGGCGCATGCTGGCCCACGAGACCTTCCTCGGCAAAGGGGTAACCCTGCTGCTGGGCGGCATGGCCATCGGCTATCTGGCCGGGCCGGACGGAATTACCCCGCTCAAACCGCTGTTTGTCGACCTGTTCAAGGGGGCGCTGGCGCTGTTCCTGCTGGAGATGGGCCTCATCGTCGCTCGCCAGTGTCAGGATCTGCGCCGCCATGGCCTGTTCCTGCTCGGCTTCGCCCTGTTGATGCCGCTCGCCTCGGCGGGACTGGGATTGGCAGCTGGCCAGCTGATGGGCCTCTCCCTCGGTGGCCTGACCCTGCTGGCGACCCTGGCGGCCAGCGCCTCCTATATTGCCGTGCCGGCTACCATGCGCATCGCCGTGCCTCAGGCCAACCCGGGGCTCTCCCTCAGCGCCGTGCTGGGGGTCACCTTCCCGTTCAACATCATGCTGGGGATCCCGCTCTACTACAGCTGGGCCCGCCACTTCACGGAGTAGCCACATGCAGACCGAGACCCGCACCCTGCTGACCGTCATTACGGAAGCCAATCTGGAGCCGACCCTGCTGCGCACCCTCACCCGCGAGGGGCTGCGCGGCTATACCATCACAGATGCCCGCGGCCGGGGGGATCATGGCGAGCGCAACGCCAGCTGGAGCGAGAGCGGCAACATCCGGCTGGAAGCGATCTGCAGCCGGGAGCAGGCGGAACGGCTGCTGGCCCACCTGCAGAGTCGCTACTACCCCGATTACGCCATGATCGCCTTTCTGCAACCGGTCGAAATCGTGCGACCCGAGAAATTCTGAGCCGGCTTGCCGGCTCTTTTTGCCCACCAAAAGCAAACGTTTGACATCAAGGATTCAGAGAAAATGAACACAGCTCCCCTGATCGGCCTGGTAATGGGCTCCGACTCCGACTGGCCCGTGCTGCAGGCCGCCGCCCGCATCCTCAAGGAGCACGGCGTGCACTACGAGGCGCAGGTAGTCTCGGCCCATCGCACCCCGGATCTGCTGTTCGAGTATGCCGCCACTGCCCGCGAGCGCGGACTGCGCGCCATCATCGCCGGGGCCGGTGGCGCTGCCCATCTGCCGGGCATGGTCGCCGCCAAGACCACTCTTCCGGTGCTGGGGGTGCCCATCCCATCACGCCATCTCAAGGGAATGGACTCGCTACTCTCCATCGTGCAGATGCCCAAAGGGGTGCCGGTCGCCACCTTCGCCATCGGCGAGGCGGGGGCCGCCAACGCCGCCCTGTTTGCGGTCTCTCTGCTCTCCGTTGCACAAGACGGCGATGCCTCTCGCTACCGGCAGCAGCTCGACGACTTCCGCACCCACGAGCGAGATCGGGTGCAGGCACTGCAACTGGAGGAGCCGACATGATCCTGCCACCCGCAATCCTCGGCATGCTGGGGGGCGGCCAGCTTGGCCGCTACTTCGTGATGGCCGCCCACCGCCTCGGCTACAAGGTGGTGGTGCTGGATCCCGATCCGGCCAGCATCGCCGGTGCCGCCGCCGATCACCATATTGTCGCCCCCTATGACGACCAGACCGCCCTGTACGAGCTGGCCAGCCGCTGCGAGGCCATCAGCTGCGAATTCGAAAATGTGCCCGCCGCCACCCTCGCCCTGCTCGAAAAACACAAGCCGGTGCGCCCGGCCGCCAGCGCTGTGCGCATCTGTCAGGATCGCCGCGAGGAGAAAGCCTTTCTGCGCGGGGCCAACATCCCGGTCGCCCCCTATCTGGCGCTACTGCCGGAAGAGCCCATCCCCGCACAGGCCAGCGAACTCTTGCCCGCCATTCTCAAGACGGCCCGCGAGGGGTACGACGGCAAGGGGCAGTGGCAGATCAGTAATCTGGATGAGCTGGCGACGGCGCTGGCAGCCAGTGGCGTCCCCTGCGTGCTGGAAAAACGGCTGGCACTGGAGGGGGAGTTTGCCCTGACCCTGGCCCGCAGCCCGAGCGGCGCCATCAGCTCCCTGCCACTGGTGCAGAACTGGCACTGCGGCGGCATTCTCGACCAGACTCGCTCCCCGGCCAATGTGCCAACGCTGGAGCGCGAGGCCAAAGGGATCGCTGAGCGACTGATTGCCGCCCTCGATTACGTCGGGGTACTGACGGTGGAGTTCTTTCTGGTGGAGGGGCGCCTGCTGGTCAACGAGCTGGCGCCCCGCCCCCACAACTCGGGTCATCCCAGCCTCGACAACGCTGCATGCAGCCAGTTCGAGTTGCAGGTGCGGGCCCTGTGCGATCTGCCGCTGCCGGAGCAAATCGCCGTGCGCCCCGCCCTGTTAATCAACCTGCTGGGGGATCTCTGGCAGAAGGGCACGCCAGACTGGGCCGCCCTGCTGGCGCTGCCCGGCCTGCATCTGCACCTCTACGGCAAGGGCGAACCCCGCCCCGGCCGCAAGATGGGCCATATCACGGTAACCGGTGATGAGTGGCCAACGGTGGAGGAGCGCTGCCGTCAGGCCCGCCAGCTGCTGGGGCTGGCGCCGTGCTGATCGACCATCGGAAATGCAAAGACCCGGGCATGGCCCGGGTCTCTGTTTTTGCTTGCTCTGGCAGGGAGCCTTATCAGGCCCGCTCCACCGCTACCGGTGCCGGCAGGCGAATGGTGAGGGAGAGCACCAGCGCTACCAGCAGCAACACCAGAATCAGGTTGAAGGTCGCCATGAAGCCGCCAAACAGGGAGGCCACGATGGAGCCGATGATGCTGCCCAGACCAAAGCCCAGATAGATGACGCCGTAGTTCTTGGTCAGGTTGTTGAGACCGAAGAAGTCGCTCACCAGCGAGGGGTAGACGGTGATGGTGCCGCCGAAACTGAAGGCCACACAGGCCACCGCCACGAAGAACAGGTTGGCATTGAGCGGCACGAACAGCAGCAGCGCCATGCCCGCCAGGGTAATCAGCTGGGCGATGGTGATGACCCGGATGCGGGACATCTTGTCGGAGAGGATACCCAGCACCAGACGGCCACCCAGGTTTGCCATAGCGATGATGGCGACGGCATTGGCAGCCACCACTGCTGGCAGACCCACCATCTTCTCGCCGATATCCTTGGCCACGCCGATGACGTAGAGGCCACTCATGCAGGCGGTGAGGAACATCAGCGCCAGCATCCAGTACTGCGGCTTGCGCATCGCCTCGGCCAGAGTGAAGTCACGGCTCTCGCTCTGCTGCACGGAGGCGGCCTGCTTGGGCGCATCCTTCATCAGCATGCCGCCCACCAGCACCATGGACATGGCGATCAGCCCCCACAGCTGGAAGGTGGTCTCAAGGCCGGAGCTGGAGAGCAGCAGCAGGTTGATATATTTGAAACCGAGACTGCCGAGGCCATAGGCACCGATGGAGCAGGCGGAGATCAGCCCCTTGCGCTCCGGGAACCACTTCACGCAGTTGGAGAGGGTCATCAGGTAGCCGGTACCGTCGGCAAAACCGACCAGAATGCCCGCGCAGAGGTAGAGCATCGCCAGATTGCTGGCATGGGCAGTGAGGAAGAAGCCGATGCCGAGCAGCACACCAGCGCCCAGGGTCACGTTGCGCACACCGAATCGCTCCTGCAGCTTGCCCGCCATGGAGGAGGCGACTGCCAGCGACAGGCTGAGCAGGCCGAAGGCGAAAGCCACCTGACTCACCGGCTCGTCCAGCTTGTCGGAGAGCTGGGCGTTGAACAGGCTCCAGGTGTAGACAGAACCCAGTGCGAACTGGGTGATGATGGTACCGATCAGTGTCAGGTACCGGGTGCGGTTCATCTCTTTGGTCATGATGCGTCTCGGTCGATGGCCTTAAGGAAATTGAGGCCACTATAGGCAAGACGCAGTTCGCGCCGATCGATTAAGGCATGAAATGCAGATCGGCGGGAATGAATGACAATCAGAGCCGCATCAGCTGACGGAACGCCTTGATGTTGCTGCGACTGACCGGTACCTCGAACGGCAGATCATGGAGCCGGATGAGATAGGTGCTGTTAAACCAGGGGACTATTTCGCGGATCTTGTTGATGTTGACGCAGTAGGAGCGGTGGCAACGGAAGAACCCCTCGGCAGGCAGGCGGCTGACAAACTCGCTGATGGTCATGGTCATCACGTAGCGGTCATCACGGGTGTAGACATAGGTGAGCTTCTCGTCGGCCTCGGCGTAGTAGATCTGCTCGCAGGGGGTGACGATGATGCGCTCCCCCTTCACCAGATTGACGGTGCGATTGTGCGGGCTGTTCCCCTCGCCGCTCGCCTCCCCCGTGGTGGCTGGCTGCGACTTGCCCGCATGCTCTAGCTTTTGCAGCAGATTGATGAGGCGCGGCTCGTTGTAGGGCTTGAGGATATAGTCGAACGCCTCCAGCTCGAACGCTTCCACCGCAAACTCCTTGTAGGCGGTGACAAAGACGATGTGGGGCGGATGGCTCGACTTGTGCAGGTTCTTGGCCAGCAGCAGGCCATCGATGGAGGGGATCTGGATATCCAGAAACACCACATCCACCTCGTGATCCTGCAGGTATTTGAACGCCTCCAGCCCATCCTCGAAGCTCGCCACTATCTCGATGGTGCTGTGCTGATTCACCAGATAGATCAACTCCTCGCGGGCCAGATACTCATCTTCGACAATAATGGCTTTCAGCATGACAACACCTCTCGCGGCACACACTTATCCTCAACCATGATGGCACTCAGCATGGCATCGACTCCTGATCCGGCAGATAGAAACTCACCTCGGTACCCGGTTCCAGCCGCTTGAGATGCAGGCCGTCGCCATAGAGCAGCTTGACCCGCTGATGCACGTTCATCAGGCCGATGCTGCGGCTCTCCACCCGCCCGGCGGCCACCCCGTCGATCACCGCCTGACTGATGCCATAACCGGTATCCCGCACCGCAACCCGGATGCCCCCCGCCAGCTGTTTCACCTCGATGGTGACCCGACCCGGCGCGCTGCGGGGCTGGATGCCGTGCAGGATGGCGTTTTCCACCAGCGGCTGCAACAGCAGGCTCGGCACCTGAATGTGCACATCGTCCACCTCGAACACCACCTCCAGCTTGTCGCCGAAGCGGGCCTGCTCGATGGCCACGTAGTCACGCACCTGCTGCAGCTCCTCCTGAATGTCGATCAGTTCATCCCCCTTGTTGAGGTTGTAGCGCAGATAATCCGCCAGATTGGCGATCAGCTGGCGCGCCTGCTGGGGCCGGATGCGGATCAGCGACGAGATGGCGTTGAGGGCATTGAACAGGAAGTGCGGGTTGATCTTGCTCTGCAGCGCGGTGAACTCCGCCTTGCGGGTCATCTCCTTGAGCTGCTCGATGCGCGACACCTCCATCTGGGTGGAGATGAGCTGGGAGAGGCCCACCGCCATCTCCCGCAGGGAGCTGGTGATGCTGTGGGTGCGGCGGTAGTAGATCTTGAGGGTGCCGCTCACCGAGCCGTTCTCCCGCAGCGGAATAATGATGACCGAGTGGAAATCGGAGAGGTGATACTGGCGCAGATCGTTGTTGATGATGATCTGGTCGAGCAGCACCGCCTGCTGGGTCATGCCGCTGATGGCGTGGTGCTCATCCAGCTCGTAATAGTCCTTGCCCACCCCGACATAGGCCAGCACGTCATGGGTATCTGTGATGGCCACCGCATCGGCGCTGATGTCGCGCCGGATCACATCGCACACCTGACTGAGGGAGTGGCGATCGATGTTCTGGAAGAAGGGCAGCGTCTTGTTGGCGATATCGAGCGCCAGCTTGGCCTGCTTGGCGGCAATCAGCTCCTTCTCGTCATCCAGATCCTGCACCAGCTTGATGATGAGGCCGATGCAGAGCGCCCCGGCGATCATCGGATAGGCGATATGGTTGACGATCTCCACCCCGACTTCATGGGGCTCGGTCAGCAGCCAGATCAGCAGCATGGTCAGCCCTTCGCATAGCATCCCCGCCAGAATGCCGTAGAGCCAGAGCCGCGACTTGCGACAGCGCAGGTGCAGCCAGGTGGCGAGCAGACCGGCAATGATGCTGGCGATAAGACAAGGGATGGAGGTGTGGCCATCCATGTCGATGAGATAGCGATGCAGGCCGGAGATGACCCCGGCCGGAATGCCGACCCAGGGGCCGAACAGGATGCCGCCCGAGATGATGGCGATGATCCGCACGTTGATCAGCGCCCCCTCCACCGGAATGCCGGTGTAGGTACTGAACACCGCAAACAGGCCGAAGATGGAGGCCACCAGCACCAGCTCCGCCGGGGTGTGATCCCGCTTCTGGAACAGCCGCTGGAACGGCCGGGTGCGGGTCAGGAAGAAGAGGGTCATCAGCATCAGCGCCGCCCGTTCGAACACCGCCAGCAGCATCATCTGATTTTCAAGCACAACTGTATTCCTGCATCAACCAAGAGTACTCCGGATCATATCCTATTTGCTGGCAATGTACTGATTTCGAAACAGGATGAAAGTGGCCTAACCGTACGAATAAAACGAAACCATGTCTATGGATAACGAGTCAGCACAAGTTACTGGCTACTAACTTGCCAGCTAAAAAAACAGTTCACGGTTAATGTAATGGCATCCGTCATCCAAGCTCCACGCACAACAAAATCCTCTATCAACCATACTTTTAGAGATAATTACCTGTACAGTGCAAAACTGAATATATTCAAAAGCCATCTCTGAATCCCAGCCTCAAAAATATCCTTTCAAAAATCATTGATGATTTATTTAACATAGGAAATAGTCTACTCAAGTAGACAATCTTAATTTCTCTACTCATCATTGAAGACTTGCCACTTTATTTTGCTATCTGTGAGATTGGTACCCTTGATACCAAGCTAACTTTTTGGAGCAAAAACATCATTTACCGCCTATAAAATGATAGGCGTGATGCACGCACCAGTAAAAATAAAACCCACTGAATTTTTAATCACCCTGATTGCTATACGCTTACTAAACACCACCAATTTAAATGAGTGACCGACTTCAGAAAGCAATTTAATATAAAAGATCTAAAAACAACATAAAATATATCAGTGCAAATAAGTTGTTATTTTCCTCGCTTTATCAAAAAAAATCACAAGTTCAAACCAACATGCCAGTCACCATCATGAATCTCCAGGTACTTTGCATGCCAACCCTAAAGGGGTGGAAAGAATACAACAAAATATATTAAATTACATAAAATACCATGACTTCCAACCCTCCTTTTCAACATCACAGGCAAAAGACAACATCCTGTTTTTATTGGTATTTTTTTGTATTTTTAAATATTTTGAAAACCATCAACCCCGGTGATTAAATAACCACCAAAATCAGTCATCAACATGTCTCTGATGACGTGACACAACAATAAATCTTCTAATAAAAATTTATTTTTTTCTCAAAACCTGTTTCATTTCTGACAACCTTAGTCTTGTCAATAATGAAACTCTCAATTCAGATTAAAAAGGTAAAATATGAAAAAGGCAATTGTAGCTTCTGTATTGCTAGCTGTATTCTCTGGCGCCAGTTATGCTGAAAATAGTGCAACTCCAGCAGCAACTGATCAAGGCCATGGCGTGATCAAATTTATTGGTGCGATTGTAGATGCCCCCTGCTCTATCTCCCCGGAAAGCGTAGATCAAACAATTAATATGGGACAAATCTCCAACAGTGTACTCGAGCATCAAGGTGAGGGTCCTCTGCGTCCGTTCGATATTCATCTTGAAGGCTGCTCTCTTGATACCGCCAAAACTGCCGCGATTACCTTCAACGGCATTCCTGATGATACTGAGAAAAAACATTTAGCCATTAATGGTTTCGCAAAAGGTGCGGCTATCGCCATGATTAGCCAACTGGATGGTTCTGAAGTTGTTTTGGGCACCCCGACCAAAGCTGCCACTCTGGTTGAGGGTGACAATCACCTGAAATTTGGTGCCAAGTTGGTAAGCAATATCAAAGCGGGTGACGGCGAAAAAGCAATCCCGGGTGAATTTAGTGCAACCACTGATTTTATCATGACCTACCAGTAAATATTTAAATTTAATCAAACATCTATCCAGTAATTACGTGCAGGGAGGCGCGTTTCCTTTTGTTTACCTTATAAATTGAAATCTATGGAAAAATCTTTATTATCGTTGGCCATTTTTTTCATTTTTATGAGTGTGGCAAAAAGTTCTCACGCAGGTGATATTGAGTTCAATACTGACCTGTTGGATGTTAAAGATAAAGAAAGCATTGAATCAGGTGCTTTTAAACAGGCGGGTTATATTGTACCCGGTGAATACACCATGCAAATGGTGGTAAACGATGCCTTTATTGGCGAGCGTAACGTCAAGTTTCAAGCAACCTCCAGCAACAGCTCACAGCTGTGTTTGACCGTTGCGCTGGCCAATGAATTGGGCCTTAAAAATCACGATCTGGAACGTCTGCTGACTAGTGGGAAGAGTGGCTCTTGCCTTAATCCTGACGTACTCGAAGGAATAGTGATCAAGGGCGATATCAGCAAAGACACGCTTCTCATTTCTGTCCCTCAAGCATATCGGGATTATGTGAGTGACTCCTGGGATCCCCCGTCACGTTGGGATGAAGGGGTCAATGGTGCCCTGCTCGATTATGGCATCAATCTGCAAGAGAACCATTCGACCCATGGTAATGGTGACACAACCAATGTCAGTGCCTATGGTGTGGCAGGTGTCAATATGGGGGCCTGGCGGCTGCGGGCTGACTGGCAGGGTCGTTATGAGCGTAACAAAGAGCAAGCAGGCTCCCAAAGTGAGCTGGATGTCAGTCGTGTGTATGCCTATCGCGCCTTACCCGAACTCAGCGCCAAGTTGACGATAGGCGAACTCGATCTGGGTAACTCCATGTTCGATAGCTTTCTGTATACAGGCGCCTCTGTAGTTAACGATGACAACATGTTGCCCCCCGACTTGCGTGGCTACGCCCCGGAAGTGGTAGGTATTGCCAAGACCAACGCCAAGGTGGTGATTAGTCAGCAAGGGCGCGTTATTTATGAAACGCAGGTGGCTTCCGGGCCATTTCGTATTCAGGATTTGAGCAGCGCAGTCAGTGGCACCCTGGATGTCAGAGTAGAGGAGCAGGATGGATCGGTGCAGACTTTTCAGGTCAACACCTCTCGCATCCCCTATCTCTCCCGACCAGGCTCGATACGCTACAAGTTCAATAGTGGCAAGATCAGCAGTCAACCCCATCGCTTGGATGGACCGGCCTTTGCCAGCAGTGAATTCTCTTGGGGCGTGAGCAATGGATGGTCACTGTTGGGAGGGGCTCTGCTCAGTGAGGGTTACGATGCACTCTCTGTCGGGGTTGGACGTGATTTGCTGCAATTAGGTGCTATCTCTTTCGATATCACTGAATCTCGTGCCCAGTTGGCAGAGGGCTCAAAAACTGGCAGCTCTTATCGAATCAACTATTCAAAGAACTTCGAAGAGTATGACAGCCAAGTGGCGTTTGCCGGTTACCGCTTCTCGGAGCGGGATTTTATGAACATGAATGACTTTATGGCCGCCCGCAAGATTGGCCAACCATACAGGGGCGGCTCCAGAGAACTTTATAACGTGAGGCTAAGCAAGCAATTCAAAGCAGCTCAGCTGGGAGCATATATCGATTACACCCATCAGTCTTACTGGTCCCAGACAGATAGTGAGCGTATCAGCCTCTCTCTGTCTCACTATTTTGATGTAATGGAGTGGCGTGGCCTGGCGACCTCGCTCACCACCTATCACAACGAGCAGGGCCGTCAGACTGATAATGGCATGTACTTCACACTGTCGATTCCCTTTGGGCTGAACAAACATGTGAGTTACAGCGCCTCAACCATGGGGGGCAAAACCACCAACAATATCAGCCTCTTCAACCGGGTGGATGACCGTAACAGTTACTCAGTCACGGCCTCAACCTCGCCAGCAGGTGAAAGCGCCAGCGGTTTCTATACCCACACTGGCGACAAAACCACCCTGATGGCCAACGTTAGTCACCAGGCAGGTAGTTCAACAGCCGCAGGGCTCTCCATCAATGGCGGAATTACTGCGACCAAAGAGGGGATTGCCATGCACCGGGTAGGCATGATGGGGGGCAGTCGTATCATGGTAGATACTGACGGGGCCAGCGGTGTGCCTGTACACACCGGCGGGCCAGTAACCTTCACGAATCAAAATGGCAAGGCGGTTGTAGCCGATATATCCAGCTACTATCGTCAACGAACCAGCATCGACATCGATCAATTGGGTGATGATGTTGAGCCTATTGGGACACCTATTTCCATGGGGACCCTGACCGAAGGAGCTATCGGTTATCGTCATTTCGATATGTTGTCGGGCGGCAAGCGCATGCTTGAACTGGTCAAAACAGATGGCTGCCCAGTTCCATTCGCCGCTGAAGTCGTCAATGACAAGGGGCAACAATTGGGGATGGTCGGTGATGATGGCATGGCCTATCTCGCAGGCCTGCATGAAGGAAGTCCTGTGGAGGCTCGCTGGGGCAGCGAGCAGCATTGCCGCTTTTATTTGCCATCACCGCTACCAGAAGTCTACACGACGGCGAGACTGACTTGTCAGTAATCGATTTTGTATAACCAGATTGAGATAAACCGATATGACCAAGAAACTGTTGTTCACTCTGCCTCTATTGCTAACCATGATGGCTAGCCAGGTTCAGGCTGCCGTCTCATTGGATCGTACCCGGGTGATCTACCCGGCGGGAGCCAATTCAATGAGCCTGACGATCCACAATAACAACAAAACACTGCCTTACCTGGCCCAGGCCTGGCTGGAAGATGCCAATGGCAACAAGATAAATAGTCCGTTCACCCTGTTGCCACCGGTTCAGCGGCTGGAGCCGGGTATGGAGAGCCTGGTCAAGGTGCAAGCATTACCCGCTGTCGCTCTGCTGCCCCAGGATAAAGAGAGCTTGTTCTACTTCAACTTGCGGGAGATTCCCCCTCGCAGCGACAAGCCAAACACCCTGCAGCTTGCACTGCAAACCCGGATCAAGTTCTTCTACCGCCCCGCAACTCTGCTGGTTGAGCCGGGCAGCAACCAAGCGCCGTGGCAAGAAAAAGTTACCCTGCAAGCGGTAGGAGGAAAATACCAGTTGACCAATCCGACCCCTTACTACATCTCCATTGTGGATGGGGCCCGCACACTCAATGCGGGTAGTACTACGGGATTTGAGCCAGTCATGATTGCCCCCAATAGCAGTGCCATGGTCAATCTTGGTGTGGCCCAGCTTGGCCAGCAACCCACTTTTACCTATGTGGATGACTACGGCGGCCGTCGAACCCTGAGCTACCGCTGCACCGGGATCTGCCATTTGTTGCCCGCTCAAGATGCAAAATAGAGAGATAAATATGTCGCCAGGCTCTTCTCCGCGCGCGGCCCACTCAGGTGTTCGTTACCTGTGGTTCATATTGATCACATTGCAGGGCATGCTTCTCCCGTCTCAAGCTCAGGCGGGGAGTGATAACTTGATGATTAATGTTGTCGCAGAGGTAGTCAATCAAGCCTGTTCGCTGCGCCCCGGTGATGAAACCATCACCGTCAACTTTGGCAATATCGTGAACAAAGAGTTATTGAGGGACAAACGCACACCAAGTAGAGAGTTTCAGCTTCATCTTGAAGAGTGTGACCCCGATATCTCCAAGGGTGTGAAGGTGACATTCAGTGGTCAAGGAGCGCCAGACAATCCGGACTTGCTGGCGCTGATGGGGGACAGTACCGCCAAAGGGATTGCCATCGGACTGGAGCATCAGGGAAAGGCATTACCCCTCAACAAAGCAAGCCGTGCATTGATGTTAACTGCTGGTGACAACGTACTGACCTTTGCGACCTATGTGCAATTGCTACCATCGGGACAAACGGGCTTGGTATCAGGTACGTTTAGTACAAGTGCCAACTTCAAGCTAGAGTATGAGTAAAGATACTGAGTTAAAATTAGAATCCACAGTGTTCCTTCTCGAGATTTTCGACGACCCCCCGTGGCTTACTAAATTTCTACATGTGGTGGTGGATAAGTCTTAAACTTAAGTTAAGCATCATGCTCCATGCTCTCTTAATAGCAATTTTTAGCACCTTATTAATATTTATGTGATACTGAGGTTATATGGTCTTTTTTTTCGAAATAATACGAGGTGTATTTAGCACCAGTGATTTTAAAAAACACCTTGGTTACTTTTGGTGCTTCATAACAAATGTTATGTTTGTTTTTTTACTTGGCATAACAAATACCTATGCATCTAGCCTTTCCATTTCTTTAACCGAAGCTCCAGGACTTACAACGAAAGGCGATCCATATATGAAAGCGGTAATTATTGGGGGAGATAATAATGATCTCACGCCTAATTTATGTGCTGGTAAGAAATGGGGTGATTGTTCCATATTAGCTTGGTTAGTTGAAAGGTCATGGCCAAACAAACAACTTGATGGGTATAAATCATATGATGCCGGTGGCATTAACTCAGAGTCATGGCGAAGCTGTGTAAATTCCAATGAAAATAAAACGTTAGGAAAGGTTATTTCTTGCTGGCGAAATAATGGCGTACTTCAGAGACCCTTATATGATACTATCGGTAGTCGTAGACTTAAATCAGGCCCTGATTTATGTCTTTTTTATGGAAGAGATATAGTACAATCAGCCTCATATCCTGGACCAATATCAAATTGCGTATCAGGTTATAAACCAGCTGAGAGTTGTAAATTTGGCCCTAACATTTCCATAAATGCAAAAGGTACAGCAAGCGAATTTAAAAATATGTCTGCAAGTGCAGAAAGTTACTTAGAGTGTACGAATACAACCTCAGGCACAATTAAATTAACCGATGAAAAAGGTCAATTGGTTTTAGATGGTGGAGGTTATTGTAATCTTGATTTAGGTTCTGGTCCAAATAAACCTCATAAGTTAACAGTGCAATATGGAATGCGGAAAAAAGTGATCGCTAAATGCCTATTTTCAGGCGTGAATACTCTAGGTTTACATCGAGGTGCGGGAATAATTGTATTTACGGTAGATTAAATGCCCAGAAAATTTGGAAGTGCTGCTTCGGCTCGTTACATATAAAGTAAAGATTAAGTTATAATTTGATATCACTTTGACGCTGATATCAGATTGTAACTTGACACATACGCTTTATATATTAGCTTTTACTTATAACTCCATATCAAAACAAGCATTATTATTCTGACTTTATTAACATCTCATTACCGATAATTCTATTTATAAAACAATGTGTCAGTCATTTCTCTATCTGGCGACAAGTAATCATCCATATTAATGAGACACTCAACTTTCTTAAAGTACTAACTATTTTTACCATTGAATACTTTTGTATAAAATAAAACCCCACCAAAAAGACTTGTTACATGAACAATCTCATTTTTTATCTTAATTGTGCGCAAATAAGCATCATCCTGTGTAAATTGATCAAAAATGGTATAAATTTGAGGATCGGCTTGCAAAATATCTTGCTGTATCGATTTGACCTTCAATGACTTATTCTCAAGATGTCTCAAACCATTCTCATAAAAATGCACGCGAGAAATCTTTTTTATTTCAAACACCATGTTTTGCTTTGCATCGTTAAACATCAAATCTTGAGCCCATGCGGCTTGTTCAACATTATCATTATCAATGCCGGTAGTTTTGATCAACATATAACCGATATAGTCTGCTTTAATCTGGCATGGGCGATAGAATCTCAAACGCACAAATCCCATCCCAGGAATATCGTGTACATTGATCGGTGAAACAGCTTCAAGATTAATATTCTGAGCAATGCATTCCAGCTGTTTCTTTATGTCCAGCCGCTCATCCATTAAAAATGTTTTTTGCCAAACTATATTATCCTTTATATTAAAGTCCAAATATGAGAATGCATCTTTTGATGCAAGAGCATAAAAGTTTCGGTCTTTTTTTATCAACTTTTCAATATATTTATACTCGTCAGGGGAACGAATATCCTCTGTATACATAACAATACGATTAACACTTGGTGTTGCTAATTCCTTTATCTTTTCAAGCTTTCTAAATTCTAATGAAACCTCATCTTTTTCTGTCAAAATATAATATGATGTAATAGCTGAAATGACAGTAACAATAAAAACAAAGAACATTAATATATATTTATCAAGTCGACCGCGATCAAAGAGTCTTTGTTCCTCGTTTGCATCAACATCATCGGATTCCTCAGTCTTTGTGATCACCTCCGTACGGTGTGACAATTCATCACCATGACCAAGTTCAACCTCCAACTTGAAAATGTAACCCACACGAGGAATTGTTTCTATAGAATTGAAAATCCCGATAGACTCAAACTTCCTACGTAGTAGAAGAATTGTTTTGTTGAGACTAATATCCCTGCTTTCTGTTTCACCCCAAATATCATCAAGTATTTTTTTTCTTTCAACAACTCGCAGACTATTATCACAAAGCACTTCCAGCAATACGGTTTCTTTTTGACTGAGCTTTATTTCTTTCTCGTCAAGAATAATTCTGTATGTCTCAGGTTCAAATATGAACGTGTCGTTATACTTATATTGCTTTGTCATGATTTTATTTAATCTCAACGTTCTGTTGAACTACATTGTATATGATTTTATATACCTTAGAGGAATTTTCTAGGGAATGCGGTAACACGTAATCATGAACAGATAACTGTAGGCACAGCCCCAAGCCGACATACTCGGCCCCCAGTATGTCGGCAATGAAAAACCACACTTATACATAATGTTCTCTTGGGCTCTCCAACAGGGGATATACCCGAATTAGCAGTACTGCCCGGCCACCCAACCGGAAGACCAGGCCCACTGGAAGTTGTAGCCACCGAGCCAGCCGGTCACATCCACCACTTCGCCGATGAAGTAGAGGCCCGGCACCTTGCGCGCTTCCATGGTCTTGGAGGAGAGCTCGTTGGTATCGACGCCACCAAGAGTCACTTCGGCGGTGCGATACCCCTCGGTGCCGTTGGGCAGGATCTGCCAGTCACCCAGCAGGTTGGCAACCGCCTCCAGCTCCCGCTCGTTGTACTGGCGCATCGGCTTGCTGACCAGCTGACCCAACTCCACCAGCTTGTCGACGAAGCGCTTGGGCAGCTCGCGCCCCAGCACGGTTTTCAACTCCTGCGCAGGGTGAGCCTGCGCCCATTCGCGCAGGGCAGCCGGAATATCCAGCTCCGGCAGCAGGTTGATGTGGATCTTCTCGCCGGCGTGCCAGTAGGAGGAGATCTGCAGGATGACGGGGCCGGAGAGGCCGCGATGGGTGAACAGCATCGCCTCCTTGAAGCGGGTGCCATCCTCGGCGGTCACCGATACCGGCAGGCTGATGCCCGCCAGATCGGCGAACGCCTCTTTCTCCGCCTGATGGAGGGTAAAGGGCACCAAACCGGCGCGGGTCGGCAGCACCTTGAGGCCGAACTGCTCCGCCAGTTTGAAGCCATAAGGGGTAGCACCCAGCTTGGGCATGGAGAGGCCGCCGGTCGCCACCACCAGCGAGTGACAGCCGATCTCCCCCTTGCTGGTGGTCAGCACGAAGCCCTCGTCCTGTTTGCTGACGGTGAGGATCTCGGTCTGGAACTGCAGGGTCACCCCGGCCCAGCCACATTCGGTGAGCAGCACATCGACGATATCCTTGGCACTCTCGAGACAGAACAGCTGCCCCAAAGTACGCTCGTGATAGTTGACCCCGTGGCGATCCACCAGATCGATGAAATCCTGCTGGGTGTAGCGGGCCAGCGCCGACTTGCTGAAGTGGGGATTCTCCGACAGGTAGGCGTGAGCACCCGCCTGATGGTTGGTGAAGTTGCAGCGACCACCGCCACTGATGAGGATCTTGCGGCCCGGCTTCTTGGCATTGTCGAGCACCAGCACGGAGCGGCCACGGTAGCCCGCCTGCGCCGCACACATCAATCCGGCCGCACCGGCCCCGATCACCACCACATCGACCTGCTTCATCATCACTCACTTATCAAAATAGAAACGGCACCTGGCCAGAACCGAGATTGCCTCTGGCGGAACACAACCATAGTGGCTGCCCACCAGAATAAACAACGGCCCTTAAAAGGGCCGTTATTGTACTGGCTGAACACTAAGTGTCCACGACTATCAGGCGTTGCTGTCCATGATGCTGGCCGGGGCGCCCTTGGCCAGTTCGGCCAGCTCCTTGTCGATGAAGTAGAGGCCTTTGCCATCTTCACCCACCAGACCCAGACGGTCGACGATGCTCTTGAACAGCTTCTCCTCTTCATGCTGCTCGGCCACATACCACTGCAGGAAATTGAAGGTGGAGTAGTCCTGGGTAGTGAAGGCTACGTGGGCCAGACCATTGATGCACTTGGTGATGTGGTACTCGTGCTCCAGGGTGGCACGGAACACGTCGCCCAGCGACTTGAACTCGTGGGGAGGGGCATCGATGGCACCCAGCTTGGGCATGGCGCCGGTCTCGCTCACATAGGTGAACAGACGCTCCATGTGCTGGCGTTCCTCGACTGCGTGCTGGCGCAGGAAGGTCGCCGCCCCTTCAAAGCCCTTGTCTTCGCACCAGGCGCTCATCTGCAGATAGAGATTGGAGGAGTAGAACTCCAGGTTAATCTGCTCGTTCAACTTCTCGATCATGGCTTGGGCCAGCATCTTGTTTCTCCTCAGTGATTTGGTATCGATTGTCGCCACACTCCCGCCGCGAATCAACCCGCCAACGAGAGGGAGATCCCGTTTCTTTCAGCTCAGGGGGTCAGCTCCCCAAGGGAGGCGACATCCACCGGCGCAGCATAATCGACGCCCGGCAGCTCGAAGCCGTTGAGCTGCATGAAATCCTGCCGCAGCCCGGCAAAGTCCCCCAGCACGTGGAAATTCTCCGGCGTCACCTTGGGCCAGAGCGCCGAAACGGCGGCCTGAATGGCCGGGTCGAGCTCGTGATCATCCATCCGGATCAGCCGGTTGCCATCGGCAACCACCCCATTGGCCCCGTACATCTTGGCGGCAAACAGTCGCTGCATCTGCTCGATGCAGCCTTCGTGCACACCGCGCTCCTTCATTACCCCCATCAGCAGGCCCAGATAAACCGGCAACACCGGAATATAGGCGCTCGCCTTGGTTACCAGCGCCTTGCAGACTGACACCCAGGCATGGCCACCAATCTCGGCCAGCTGCAGGTTGATGGTCTCGGCGGTGGCGTGCAGATGCTCCTTGGCATAACCGATGGTGCCATCCCGATAGAGGGGATAGGTGGATTCGGGGCCAATGTACGAGTAGGCCACGGTTTGCGCACCGGGGGCGAGACAACCGGCCTGCTGCAACGCCTGCATCCAGAGCTGCCAATCCTCGCCCCCCATCACGGTGACGGTATCGCGGATCTCCTCCGGCGTGGCAGGCGCAAGCGACTGCTGCACCAGCGTATCGCGCTCCAGATCCAGCCCCCAACCGCTAAATGGCTGGCCGGTGGTCTTGAGCACCGAGCGCACTTGCGTACCGTCGGGCAGCACTCGGATGCCGCTCGCGAGCGAATAGATCACCAGATCCACCTGCCCCAACTGCTGGCGGATGGTGTCGATGGCCTGCTGGCGCATGCCATCGGAGAAGGCATCACCGATCAGGTTGATGGCGATACGCCCCTCCTGCTCCGCCTCCTTGCGAAACCAGATGTTGTTGTACCAACCGGCGCTGCCCAATCCTTTGTCGGAAGGGCCGCGCTCAAACGAGATGCCGATGGTGTCGGCACCGGTACCAAAGGCGAGCGCAATGCGCGACGCCAGCCCGAAACCGGAGGAGGCCCCCAGCACCAGCACCCGCTTGGGCCCATTGAACGGGCCAGCGGCCTTGATACGTTCGATCTGCTGCTGCACGGCGGCGCGACAGCCGATGGGGTGACAGTTGCGGGCAACGCAACCTTGAATCTGGGGATGAATGATCATGGGAAGGCCTCCAAAGAAACTGGCTACAGCATAACCAAATCGAAGGAGATTAACTTGATGCCGGATCGCTATCAGTCAGAAAAGCAGCGGGAAATGAGGCGGATAAACAAAAGGGAGCACGTGGCTCCCCAAAGCGGTATTCAGATGCTTTTTGTTGTTTTGTGTTCATTGCGAAGCACGGGCCCATCCTATGCCTCTCCCCCCAGATCGGCAAGCCGAGGGGTGTGACCGGCGTCAAACTATTGTTTGATTTATAGGCAAATAGTGGTTAATAACTGAGTGGCTGACCCTGTGTCACACGTCATTAAACTCATTTAAATCCCAAAACTGTGCCTGAGGCACCATTTTAGTTTCAGCAGAGATTGGTATAGTGGGCTGAAGGATCGGTAAGGAGAACCCCCATGAGTGGAACAACCTATTACAAGCATATTCTGGCCGCGATCGACCTCTCTGAAGACAACCGCAAGGTGATCGACAAGGCGGTGGACAGAGCCCGCTCCAACGGCGCCAAGCTGTCGGTTATCCATGTCGATGTGGACCTCAAGGATCTCTACACCGAGATGATCGATATCGACATCGACAACGTGCAGGATCAGGTGATCGCCGAAGCGAAAGAGAAGCTGGAGGCATTTCTGGCCTCGGTGGACTATCCCATCGAGAAGAAGCTGGTTATCTGCGGCGATCTGAGCGAGCGGGTCAATCAGGCGGTCAAGGAGTACGAGATCGACCTGCTGGTGTGCGGCCATCGCCAGAGCTTCTGGAGCCTGCTCACCTCCAGCGCCCGTCAGCTGATGAATACAGTGCCCTGCGATCTGCTGGTCGTCCCCTTGCAGAAGTAATGAAACCGGCGTAGTTTGATTTGCTATGAACATGACCGCATTCAATCACAACTACTGGTGGTGCTGCTCCTAAACAGGCGGCACCGCGTTTCTATTGTAAATTTCCCAAAGAAAACACCGTGACCGCCGAGAGGCGGTCAACTGTTTTTATCCCTTTGTCGCCTCCCGGCTCACCCAACTGGAGAGAGTGACATGCACAACCCCGTAATCCTGACTGGCGATCGTCCCACCGGCAAACTGCACATCGGCCACTATGTCGGCTCCCTGCGCCAGCGCGTCGAAGCCCAGCACCACTACCGTCAATTCGTGATGATCGCCGACTTACAGGCGTTGACCGACAACGGCCACAACCCGGCCAAGGTGACCGACAACGTACTGGAGGTAATGGCCGACTATCTGGCGGTCGGCCTCGACCCAGCCAAGACAACCTTCTGTCTGCAAAGCGCCCTGCCCGCCCTCGCCGAACTCACCTGCTACTACCTCAATCTGGTCAGCGTCGCCCGGCTGGAGCGCAACCCCACCGTCAAGGCGGAGATCCAGCAGAAAGGGTTCGAACGCACGCTGCCGGCCGGTTTTCTGGTTTATCCGGTGAGTCAGGCCGCCGACATCACCGCCTTTCGCGCCAGCCATGTGCCGGTCGGGGAAGATCAGCTGCCGATGCTGGAGCAGACCAACGAGATCGTCCGCCGCTTCAACTCTCTGGTAGGCAAAGAGGTGCTGACCGAATGCCAACCGATCCTGAGTGACACCGGCCGCCTGCCCGGCATCGACGGCAAGGCCAAGATGTCCAAATCCCTCGGCAACACCATAGAGCTCGGCATGTCGGCGGAAGAGGTCAAACAGGCGGTGTTCGCCATGTATACCGACCCCAACCACCTCAAAGTGAGCGATCCGGGTCAGGTGGAGGGCAATACGGTGTTCGCCTATCTCGATGCCTTTCACCCCGACAAGGCGCTGGTCGCCGAGATGAAGGCGCACTACCGACGCGGTGGACTGGGGGACATGCGCTGCAAACAGGTGCTCAACGACTGCCTGCAGACCCTGCTCGCCCCGATGCGGGAGCGCCGTGCCGCGGCCATCGCCGACAAGAAGATGCTGCTGGAGCTGCTCTATCAAGGCACCGAGCAGGCTCGCATCATCACCGATGAGGTATTGGCGGAGGTGAAAAGCGCCATGGGGCTGGATTACTTCGCCAACATCCGCTGAGCGGGAGTACCGAGCGCATCGTCGCCGTAGAGGTCGAACACCAGCTGGTGCAACAGGCTCTTGAACCAGCCTATCGCCTCGTCGTGGGCGGTGAGCGGGTGCCCCGCCATCAGGTAGACGATGGGGATGGCGGGGTCGAGCTGGTGCATCCGCAGCGGGTAGTAGCGGCAGAAGTGGCGTCCGATCATCTCGGGCACCACCACCAGATAGCGGCCGGTCGCCATCAGCGGCGGCACCGCCATAAAGCTTGGCAACCGCACGCCCAGCTCCCGCTCCACCCCGAAGCGGGCCAGCCAGAGCTCCACCATCGCCTGACTGTGACCCCAGCTGGAGGTGTGGATGTGGGGGCGGCTCACCAGCTCGACCGGGGTCAGCACATCGGGCAACTCGCTACCGAGTGGCGACAGGCAGACCAGCGGGTTGTTGAACCACTCCTCCCGCCACAAACGGGGTGAGAGGTGATTCGCCCCGGCGAAACCGATCACCAGATCCAGCTCACCCTTTTCCAACTCCCGCTCGTAGTCGCTGTCCGCCAGCTCGCACACCTCAAGCCGACAGTGAGGGGCCTGCCGATGGAGCCGCTCCACCAGCACCGGCACCAGTCCGTGCTCCACCGAGCCCGGGGTGGCGATACGGAAAATCCGCCGTGCGGTAGCGGGATCAAACCCCTTGGCCTGCCGCAATCCCTGCTCCAGCATCGCCAGCGCCTGCCGCACCGGACCGGCCAGCGCCTTGGCTCGCTCGGTCGGCATCATTTCGCGCCGACTCATCACAAACAGCGGGTCATCCAGCGCCACTCGCAGCCGCCCCAAGGCGTGACTGACGGTGGATTGGGAGAGATGCAGCCGTTCGGCGGCACGGGTGACATTGCGCTCCTGCATCAGCATGTCGAATACGGCGAGCAGGTTGAGGTCGAGACGGGCGAGCGAGCTATCCATCGATATTAGCCATAGTTAAATGCCAACAATTCATTTTTACCATAGTAACAGATTGCCTAGAATGCGCTGGCTTAATACATCGGAGATTCAAATGCGTAGCTATCTGTTATTGCTGGCCATTGGCCTGCTGTGGGGTTCCCAGTTCATTTTCATGCACCAGGCCGTTGCCGAGTTGCCCCCCATTCTGGTGGCTGCCGGTCGTGCCCTGTGCGGCAGCCTGACCCTGGGTCTGCTCTGCCTGTTCATGCGACTCAAGAGTGAGCACACCCCGTGGCGCACCTATATGCTGATCGCCCTGCTGGATGCCACCATCCCCTTCATCATGGTCGCCTGGGGCCAGCAATATGTGGATAGCGCCATCGCCGCCGTGGTCATGGGTTGTATCCCGTTTGTGACCATTCTGGCTGCACCGCTGTTTATTTCTGGTGAAAGAATCACCAAAACCGGACTGCTTTCCGTGATCATCGGCTTTGCCGGTGTACTCACCCTGTTCTGGCCGAAACTCTCCCAGGGCATGAACGCCGGTCTGCTCGGTGCCATGGCCATCCTGCTGGGTGCCAGCTGCTTCGCCATCGGTCTGCTGATGATCAAGCGCTTCGCCAAGGACCATCCGGTCGTGGTCGCCCGCAATATCCTGATCTCCTCGGCAATCCAGTTGCTGTTGGTCGCCCCCTTCATGGTTGACCTCAGCAGCCTGACCCTGCCGAGCACCCAGGCCCTGAGTGCGATCACCGTGCTGGGTACCCTCTGTACCGGTCTGGTCTACTTCCTCTACATGGCGCTGATCCAGAAGGCCGGCCCGACGTTCGCCTCCTTCAGCAACTATCTGGTGCCGCTGTTCGGCGTGATGCTGGGTGCCCTGTTCCTCGGCGAGCAGATCCACCCCACCACCGGCGTTGCCCTGGCCCTGATCCTCGGCTCGGTCGCCATGAACCAGTGGGCCCAGCAGCGTCGTGTACAGCGTGAGGCAACCCTATGTCAGGCATCCTGACCACACTGTGCGGTGGTCTGGTGCTGATTGCCGGCTGGCAGTATCGCCAGCGGCTGGCCGGGATCCTGGGCCTGCTGATGGTACTGCTGCCCTGGTTCTTCGATAGCAAGCTGCAAGCCATGCTGAGCTATGCCCTGAATGCCTGAAGTCCATCTCTGAATGTGTGACGAGAGTCTATCTCTCCTGTTTTTGGGACTGTTTTAAAAAACCTCCGATTTGTCCCCCGCTACCGGCGCTCTGCGCCGGTTTTTTTATGCCTGCCAGCCGGCGTCAGATCAGATAGCGATAGCTGAGTCGCTCGTTCTTGCGCGGCCCGCTGATCTGCCAGCTCAGCAGAAAACCACCGTCGATCTCGGTCAACTCGGCGCTGTAGTGATCCGCCCCGCACAGATGGGGCTCGGCGGTCAGCCAGCGGCCATCTCCTTGTGGCAGCAACTCGAACAGTTCGACCGGCGCTTCATAACGCAGATGGGAGAGACGGATCCCCCGTTCGCTACGCTGCCACCAGAAGCGGTTGTGCATGGCGAGTTCCCTGCCATGAGGCGTGATGTAACGGCCCTGCTCGTTAAATAGCCAGCCCCCCTGATGATCGGTCACCTGCACACGCCCCTCGCCGCGACCACTCCAGTCGGTCGCCGACCCCTCGCCATTGCTGGCGGTGAAGGAAAATGCTCCGACCTGTGGCAATCGCGCCCATAAACGCTGGATTGCCGCTTCCATCTCGGCCATCATAGCCCCCTCAAAAATTGACAACTGATGATAAATCAAACACATGAACTACTTGATAGGGGTCACCCTGCTCTGGTCATTCTCCTTCAGCCTGATCGGGGTCTACCTCGCTGGCCAGGTGGATGCCTACTTCTCGGTGCTGACCCGCATCGCCCTCGCCAGTCTGGTGTTTCTCCCCTTCCTGCGCCGCCGCTGGCTGCGACCCGCTCTGGCAGGCAAACTGATGGCTCTCGGTGCCATCCAGCTCGGCATCATGTATCTCTTCTACTACCACTCCTTCCTGCTGCTGACGGTACCGGAAGTGCTGGTCTTTACCATCTTCACCCCCATCTACGTCACCCTGCTCCACGATCTGCTGGAAGGGCGCTTCAAGCCCACCTATCTGTGGGGCGCCCTGCTGGCGGTGCTCGGGGCTGCCGTCATCCGCTTCGACGGCCTGACCGAAAGCTATGTGCTGGGATTTCTGGTGGTGCAGGGGGCCAACCTCTGTTTCGCCCTGGGTCAGGTGGGCTACAAGGTACTGCTGGCACGGGAGGCGGAGCAACCGCCGCAACTGGCTGTGTTCGGCTGCTTCTATCTGGGGGCGCTGGTGATCGCCCTGCCCGCCTGGTGGCTGCTGGGCAAGCCGCAATACCCAACGTCAGGGTTGCAGTGGGGCATTCTACTTTGGCTGGGGGTGGGTGCCTCCGGCCTCGGCTACTTCCTCTGGAACAAGGGGGCGACGCTGGTCACCAGCGGGGTGCTGGCCATCATGAACAATGCGCTCATTCCGGCCGGCTTGCTGGTCAATCTGCTGCTCTGGGGCAAGGATACCGACCTGACCCGACTGACCATCGGCGGCCTGCTGATGCTGGCCTCGCTCTGGGTCTGCCAGCGTGACAAGCGCGGCCAACCCTGACCACACTCAGCCGACAACGGTATTGTGCTCCCGTCTGGCCTGACTGTGACAGCTGGCCAGCCGGGCCAGCAGATGATCGAGCTGCTCGCCAGCCTGACTCTGCACCAGCCCGATGCTGACGGTGACCGGCCGCTGTGACAGCAGGCTGGCATCGGCAATCTCGAGGCGCAGCCGCTCGGCGATCTCCAGCGCACTCATCCGCTCGGTCTGGGAGAGCATCAGGATAAAACCGTCCTCATCCCAGCGGGCGAAGGGATCTTCCCGCCGCAGTTCGTGACGCACGATACGCGCCAGCTTGGCCAGCATGGCGTCGCAGGCAGCTTCACCAAACAACTGCTGGATTTTGGCCATGTGATCGACCGAAAACTGCAGCAGACTGAAAGTGCCGCTCTCGGTGGCCAGCCGCTCTTCAAGCAGTTGCTCGAAACGGCCACGGCTCTCCAGTCCGGTCAGCGGATCGGTGCCATGTCGCTCCTCCACCAGCACGGCAGCGGGATCGAGGTGACGGACGACCCCCAGCAGATAGCCCCGCTCATCGCGACGCATCCGCTCTTCCAGCCGGATGTAGTGACCGTGATGATGCAAAATGCGGTATTCGAGGCGCAGACCGCTGCTGCGGCCGCTCTGGCAGGCGAGCAGGGCATCTTCCAGCCGGGCGACATCGTCGGGATGAACCCGATCCAGCCAGCCAAGATCATCCGGCCAGCTCTCTCCCAATCCCAACAGGCGCAGGCAGGAGGGATCACGCTGCAGTCCATGTTGGGCTGACCAGCTCCAGATCCCCGCCTCCAGCAGCGCCATGGCATCAGACAGCAGACCCGGATCAAGCCGGGCAGTCACATCGACCAAAGGTGTCTTGAGCATTTCCATGGGGCGCCTCGAAACAGGATCTGAATACCTGCTCAATAAGTAACATTGGCGTTCACGCCGAGCAACAGGGTCAGAGCGCTTTTCCCTGATACCCGTTCATCAAGGTCTGCCAGTTCTCCGGTACGAAGTGGAAACTGGTGTGCAGTTGAGACTCTTTATTGAATGAACGGAGCAAGCGTTCCAGATTGGCCTTCTGCCATTCGCCGGGGGAGCGGATCGCCCCCTTGTCAAAATCGATCACCCACACCTTGCCCTCTTTATCGAGCAACAGGTTATGGCTGTTGAGATCGGCGTGATAGACCCCGGCATCGTGCAACCGGCGCACCGTCTGGCCTATCTTGTGCCATACCTCGGTCGCCACCGGCCCCTGCTTGAGCAGCGCCACCATATCTTTGGCACCGCGAATTCGCTCGATCAGGATATCGGCACGATAGAAGGGTCCCTGTTTGACCATGCGGGCACCAAACGGACGCGGCACCGGCAGCCCCAGCTCGCACAGCTTGGCCAGCAGGGTGTATTCGGCCATGGCACGGCTCGACTCGACCCCTTCGAACCAGAAGCGATCCCGCACCACCTTGCCCACCATGCCGCCGCGATAGTAGTGGCGCAGCACCAGATGGCGGGACTCATCCTTGACGAACCAGGTCACCCCCCGCCCGATGGAGGTTCCCACCACCTGACGGTTGTTCTGCCACCAGGCAGGATCGAATAACTGGGGAGAGGGGTCGCGAAAGGCCCCTTCGGCATACCAACAGATCTGGTTGTGTTCGGTCTGTACTCGCATCGTGGAGATCCCGCTCGGTGGGTCGTTGATCGCCCCTGTTTATGGGCGATGAGGCTGCGACTGTGGCATGCCCGCAACATGTGCCAGCCATGGCGGCTATTCCGGTGGCAAAGCCCGGCTGACGATTGCGCGCAATTTTACAATCCACAGGGGAGTTTGCATAATGCCATCCACCCTTTTTGCCAGCCGTGCGCCACAACATGCCGCTATTTCAAACGCCCCCCTCCTCCATCTGCATCCTGCGGCTCTCCGCCATCGGGGATTGCTGCCACGCACTGGCGCTGGTGCGCGTCATCCAGCGGGAGTGGCCACAGACCCGCATCACCTGGATCACCGGCAAAATCGAGGCAACCCTGTTTGCCGATCTGCCCGGCGTCGAGGTGATCCCCTTCGACAAGAGCAAGGGATGGCGCGGCTATCGCGATCTCTGGCAGACCCTCAAGGGGCGCAAATTCGATGCCCTGCTCCACCTTCAGGCGGCGATGCGAGCCAGCATCGCCACCCTCGGCATCAGCGCCAAGGTCAAACTAGGGTTTGATCGGGAACGGGCCAACGACGGCCAGTGGCTGTTCACCAACCACAAGGTACCTTCGCCTGCCTCCCCCCATGTGCTGGACGGTTTCCTCGCTTTCGCCAAAGAGCTCGGCATCCAGGATCTGACCCCGGACTGGCAACTGCCCATCAGCGCCGATCATCAGGCGTGGGCAAGGGAGAAGATTGGCGGCAAACCGACTCTGCTTATCTGCGCAGCCGCCAGCAAGGCATTCAAAAACTGGACTGCCGCAGGCTATGCCGCGCTGGCAGATCACGCCGCCAACAAGGGCTTTCAGGTCTATCTCTGTGGCGGGCCTGCCAAACTGGAGCGGGATCTGGCTGCCGAGATCCGGCAACTCAGCCAGAGTAAACCGGTCGATCTGGTGGGGCAAACCAACCTCAAGCAATTATTGGCGCTGATTGGCGAGGCGAGTCTGGTACTGGCCCCCGATACCGGCCCCACCCATATGGCCACCATAGTGGGCACGCCGGTGATCGGCCTCTATGCCCACCACAATCCGGCCCGCACCGGCCCCTATCTGTGCCGCGACTACGTGGTCAGCGTCTATCAGGAGCTGGTCGAGCAGGAGACCGGCAAGCCGCTGGCCGAATTGAGCTGGCGCACCCGTCTCAAAGACCCGGAGGCCATGCGAAAAATCACCAGCGAGCAGGTGACCGCCGCGTTCGATCGGCTCTGTGCAGATCGTCAACTGCCGTAGTGACAGGGCACCTCGGGAATTCCGAGCCATCAGGCAGGGATAACCTGATAGCCTCTGCCCTCAGCCAAAGGCACAATGCAGGCTGATGTGGGTTACGCTCCCGCAGCAAGCTACGAATACTTTGATCGGCTGGAATATGATTCCGGCCGTTTTTTTATTCGCCGCATTCTGGTAAAATTCGCCGCCTTTACATCCTCCTGACTCAAGAATTTTCCGCGTTTTGCGTTTGGCTGTCTCCCTTTCGGGCACAAGACGGCGGTCTCTGCTACAACCAAAACAGCGGTTTCGATTAAAGGTAATAATATGGCGCAACAAGGCACTCTCTATATCATCTCCTCTCCGAGCGGCGCGGGTAAATCCAGTCTGCTCAATGCCTTGCTGACCAACCACAATCAAGCTGGCAAGATGCAGCTATCGGTTTCCCACACCACTCGCGCCACCCGCCCGGGCGAAGAGCACGGCGTCCACTACCACTTCGTTCAGGTGGAAGAGTTCAAGGCGCTGATCGAACGCGGTGATTTTCTGGAGTGGGCCGAAGTGTTCGGCAACTACTACGGCACCTCCCGCGCCACCATCGAAGCCTGTCTGGCCAAGGGGATCGACGTATTCCTCGACATCGACTGGCAAGGTGCCCGCCAGATCCGCGAGCAGATGCCGACCAAATCCATCTTCATCCTGCCCCCCAGCCGCGAAGAGCTGGAACGCCGCCTGATTGGGCGCGGTCAGGACAGCGCCGAAGTGATTGCCGGCCGGATGGCGAAAGCCATTGCCGAAATGGTGCACTACGACGAGTATGACTATGTCATTATCAATGAAGAGTTCGAGCAGGCACTGTTCCAGCTCAGGTCCATTATTGAGTGCCAACGGCTGGAGATGCGTCACCAGCAACAGGCTCAAAAAAACTTGCTGCAACAGCTACTGGCAGAGTAAGCCAAAAACAAGTAAACTTTTGCGTCATTTTTAAACACTGCTTTTCTAAATACAGAAAGCCCAAACACTGGAGTCCTGCATGGCACGCGTTACTGTAGAAGATGCTGTAAAACAGGTAGGTAACCGTTTTGACCTGGTGCTGGTCGCCGCGCGCCGCGCTCGTCAAATCGCGGTACAAGGCAAAGATCCCCTGGTCGACGAAGAGAACGACAAGCCGACTGTGATCGCCCTGCGTGAGATCGAGCTGGGTCTGGTGAACAATCAAGTGATGGACACCCAGGACCGCTACGAACAGCAAGAGCAGGAAGCCGCCGAGCTGGCTGCCGTTGCTGCCATCGCCGAAGGCCGCGGTTAAGTTATTCCTCCGGTTGGCACCCGCCCGGGTGCCGACTGTTCATCCCCATTTACAACCGCTCGAAAACCTCGCAAACTCAGGGCTATACCCTCAATTCCACGAATTGCCGTTTCACCGCTGCGGGGACTGTCTTGTATTTATTTGAAAACCTTAAAGAAATAGCCAGTTCCTACCTGCCACCAGAGCAGGTTGAGAAGCTCAAGCAAGCCTATGTGGTGGCCCGTGATGCCCACCAGGGCCAGATGCGTTCCAGTGGCGAACCCTACATCACCCACCCTGTTGCCGTTGCCCGGATCCTGGGTGACATGCGCCTCGATCATGAAACCCTGATGGCCGCCGTGCTGCACGACGTCATCGAAGACACCTCTGTCACCAAGGCCGATCTGGCCGAACAATTCGGCAATGCGGTTGCAGAACTGGTGGCCGGGGTCTCCAAGCTCGACAAGCTGAAATTTCGCGATCGCAAAGAGGCGCAGGCCGAGAACTTCCGCAAGATGGTGATGGCGATGACCCAGGATATCCGGGTCATTCTGATCAAGCTGGCCGACCGCACCCACAACATGCGCACCCTGGGCTCCCTGCGCCCTGACAAACGCCGCCGCATCGCCCGGGAAACCCTCGAAATCTTCGCCCCCATCGCCAACCGCCTCGGTATTCACACCATGAAGAACGAGCTGGAAGAGCTGGGTTTCGAGGCGCTCTATCCCATGCGATCCCGCGTATTGCGCGAATCGGTGCGCCGCGCCCGTGGCAATCGCCGCGAGATCATCGACTCCATCCAGAGCGAAATCAGCGGTCGCCTGAAAGAAGCGGGGATCGAGCATCAGGTCAGTGGCCGCGAGAAGAATCTGTTCTCCATCTACAACAAGATGGAGAAAAAAGAGCTGCAATTTCATGAGGTAATGGATATCTACGCCTTTCGTGTCAAGGTGAAGGACATAGATACCTGTTACCGGGTGCTGGGACAGATGCACAGCCTCTACAAACCGCGCCCCGGCCGCTTCAAGGATTACATCGCCATCCCCAAGACCAACGGCTACCAGTCGCTGCATACCTCGCTGGTGGGGCCGCACGGGGTGCCGGTGGAGGTGCAAATTCGCACCGAGTTTATGGACCAGATGGCCGACAAAGGGGTTGCCGCCCACTGGGCCTACAAGCAGGATGGCGACAGCTCGGGCACCACTGCCCAGATCCGCGCCCAGCGCTGGATGCAGAGCCTGCTGGAATTGCAGCAGAGCGCCGGCAGCTCGTTTGAATTCATCGAAGGGGTCAAAACCGACCTCTTCCCCGACGAGATCTACGTGTTCACGCCGGAAGGACGCATCATGGAGTTGCCCGCTGGCGCCACGCCGGTGGACTTTGCCTATACGGTGCACACCGACATCGGCCACGCCTGCGTCGGTTCGCGGGTCGACCGCCACCCCTACCCGCTCAGCAGCCCGCTGCACTCGGGCCAGACGGTGGAGATCATCACGGCACCGGGCGCCCGTCCCAACGCGGCCTGGCTCAACTTCGTGGTGACCACCAAGGCGCGCTCCAAGATCCGTCAGTTCCTCAAGAACCTGCGCACCGAAGAGTCGGTGGTGCTGGGTCGCCGCCTGCTCAACCATGCGCTGGGCGCCAAGAATATCGAAGACATCCCCGAGCCGCGCATCAAGCAGGTGCTCGCCGATACCAAGCATGAGAATCTGCAGGGGCTGCTGGCCGATGTGGGCCTTGGCAACGCCATGAGCGTCATGGTGGCACGCCGCATGCTGGGGGATGAACTACCGCCGGAAGAGCAGCCCAAAACCAGCAGCAAGAAGATGCCGATCAAGGGTGCCGACGGCATGCTGGTCACCTTCGCCAACTGCTGCCGTCCGATCCCGGGGGATGCCATTATCGCCCACATCAGCCCGGGCAAGGGTCTGGTGATCCACCAGGAAGCCTGCCGCAACATCAAGGGCTACAGCAAGGAGCCGGACAAGTACCTGCCGGTGCAGTGGGAGGTGGACAAGGAGCAGGAACAGGAGTTCCGCACCGGCATCAGCATCGAGATCGTCAACCATCAAGGTGCGCTGGCCGAGCTGGCCAACGTGATTGCCGCCACCGGCGCCAATATTCACGCCATCAGCACCGAAGAGAAGGATGGCCGGGTCTATCAGGTCAGCCTGCTCATCACCACCAAGAGCCGCATCCACCTGGCCAACATCATGCGCAAGATCCGCGTGATGCCCAACGTGCTCAAGGTGAGCCGACAGAAGAACTGAACACAGGCGGCGCAAGCCGCCTGCTGCTTTTATTGAGACAAGCCATGACCCCCGAACGCTTCAAGCGCATCACCGACATGCTGGCCCAGCGTCAGCTCGATTTGACCGTCTGTATGGAAGAGGTACACAAACCTCACAATCTGGCCGCCATCGTGCGTACCGCCGATGCCATCGGCATCCACCGGGTACACGCCGTCTGGCCCAAAACCTGGATCCACAAGCGCAAGGGCACCGCCCGCGGCAGCCAGAACTGGGTGGATGTAAAACTGCACCCGGATATCGGCACAGCCGTTGCCGAGCTTAAAGCCTCCGGCATGCAGATCCTGGCGACTCACCTCTCCGACAGCTCCGTCGATTTTCGCGCCATCGACTACACCAAACCAACCGCCATTCTGGTGGGCCAGGAGAAGCACGGCATCGGTGAAGAGGCGCTGGCGCTGGCCGATCACCATATCGTCATCCCCATGGTGGGCATGGTGCAGTCCCTCAACGTCTCGGTGGCTGCCGCCGCCATCCTCTACGAGGCGCAGCGCCAGCGCGAGCTGGCCGGTTGCTATCAACGCGGCTGCCCGCTCACGCTTGAAGAGCAGAACACTATCTTGTTCGAGGGGGGCTACCCCATCTATGCCCAGCTCTGCAAAGAGAAAGAGATGCCCTACCCCCAGCTCGGCCCGGCCGGTGAAATTCTGGCGGACGAAGAGTGGTGGCAACGGATGCAGCTGACCCGCAAAGGGTGGGCGCAGCAGAGCGAGCAGGACGATCCGCAGGAGGAGTGATGGAGAACCCTTTTGGCAGCTGGCTGGAATCGCAAATCATCCGGGATCACCTGACCAACCCGAACATAGAGGCCGGCGACTACAGCTACTACTCCGGCTACTACCACGGCAAGCCGTTCGAGGATCACTGCGTCCGTTATCTGCTCGGCGATGGCTCGACCCGCGACACCTGGGAGAGCGGCCTCTGGGGCGAGGTGGATCGGCTGATCATCGGCAAGTTCTGCTCCATCGGCTCGGGCGCCACCTTCATGTTGGCGGGCAATCAGGGCCACCGGCTGGATTGGGTCTCCACCTTCCCGTTCAATCCCGACACCTTTGGCGAAGGGGCCCGCAGCGGCTTTCTGCGCAAGGGGGACACTCGGATTGGCAACGATGTCTGGATCGGCTCGGAAGCGATGATCATGCCCGGCATCACCATAGGTGATGGTGCCGTCATCGCCACCCGCGCCGTGGTAACCAGGGATGTGGCCCCTTACACCATAGTCGGCGGCAACCCGGCCCAGCCGATCCGCCGTCGCTTCAGCGATGAGCAGATCCTCATGCTGCAAGAGATGCAGTGGTGGGACTGGCCCCTGCCTCGCTTGCAAGCCAGCATGGCGCTGCTCTGCTCGGGGGATATCGCCGCCCTTTATCACCATTGGCAACAGGAGTGTGCCTGATGAAATCCCTCTCTCTTTCCCTGTTGGCCCTGACCCTGTTTTCTGCCGGAGCCCTTGCCGTGACCAATACCTATCAGCTCACCAGCGAAGCCGATGTACCTAGCCTCTACCAGCAAACCCTGCCCGACTTCTGGCGCCAGCATGCGGTGGAAGGAGAGTTCAAGGGCAAGGATGGGGTGACCATCCGCTATGCTACGCTGCGGCAAGCCAAGGTCGATCGCGCCATCCTGATCGTCAATGGCCGGGTCGAGAGCTACCTCAAGTATCAGGAGCTGGCGTGGGATCTCTGGCGTCAGGGCTACAGCCTCTATCTCATCGACCATCGCGGTCAGGGGATGTCCGACCGGATGCTGGATGACCCGCAGAAGGGATATGTCGACCAGTTCGACGATTATGTGCTCGATCTGAAGCAGTTTCACGACCAGATAATCATGGCGGACCAGCCTGCCAAGCTGTTCCTGCTGGCCCACTCCATGGGCGGAGCCATCTCGGCCCGCTATCTGGAACGCTGGCCCGATGATATCAAGGCGGCCGTGCTCTCCTCCCCCATGCTGGGCATCAATCTCGGCGGTCTGCCCAAGTGGCTGGCCAAGGGATTGGCGAGCACCATAGGCACGGTCGGCGGTTGGTTTGGCGAACCACCCTATGGGCCGGGTCAGAGCACCTATCAGGATCACGGCTTTGCCGACAACGAGCTGACTCACAGTCAGTCCCGCTATCAGGCGTTCCGCCAGCTCTACGAACAGCACCCGCAGATCAAGCTGGGTGGCGCGACCGCCCACTGGATTTATCAGGGGATCACCGGTGCCGATGCTGCCATCGCCGATGCGGGCGCCATCAAGACGCCGCTGCTGGTGCTGCAGGCTGGCAACGACAGCGTGGTGGACAATGCCGCACAGGATCGCTTCTGCACCATTGCCAAGTGCGAAGGGGGCAAACCACTGCGCATCGAGGGCGCCTGGCACGAGCTGTTTATCGAATCCGATGACAAGCGCCAGCCCGCCCTGACCGCGATGGTCGACTTTTTCGCCCGCTTCTGAGCTGGCTATTTTTTGTAACCCTAAATAAATGGGGTGACAGTGCGGGCTAAGGTAAACTGCCCCTGTTTTCAATCGATGCCGAGGTAATGATGTTCAAGGTAGTTGTATCCGATCTCGATGGCACTCTGCTCAACAAGCAGCACCAGATCTCTCCCCGTACCCGGGATACCCTGCACCGCCTGGTAGAACAAGGTGTGAAATTCGTGGTCGCCACCGGCCGTCATCACGTTGACGTTCGCAGCTTCCGCGATGCGCTGGGGATGGACATCTACCTCATTACCTCCAATGGCGCCGTGGTCCATGACAAACAGGATCAGCTGATTTTCAACCAGCCGCTGCCGACCGAGATCGCCGCCGAACTGATTGCGCTGGAGCGCGACCCCTCTATCCACCTCAATGTCTATCAGGGTGATGACTGGGTGGTGGAAGAGGAGCTGCCCTGGCTGCTGCAGTTCCACGACGAGTCAGGGTTCACCTACCGTCTGGTCGATGACCTGAAGCAGGAACCGAAAGAGCAGATCAACAAGGTGTTCTACATCGGCGACCACGAGAAACTGCTGAAGATCGAGGCGCACCTCAACCAGCGCTACGGCGACCAGCTCAACGTCACTTTCTCCCTGCCGGACTGCCTCGAAGTGATGCACGCCGGGGTGCACAAGGGCAATGCGGTGCGTGCCGTGCTGGAGCAGAACGGGTTCGATATGTCGGAGGCTATCGCCTTCGGCGATGGCATGAACGACTTCGAGATGCTGACCATGGTGGGACGCGGCATCGTGATGGGCAACGCCCATGACCGTCTGAAAATGGCGCTGCCGGAGTATGAGCAGACCCTCACCTCCGATGAAGATGGCGTCGCCGTCTATCTGGAGAAGCTGTTCGAGCTGGAGAGCGTCAGCGCAGCCTGATCCTCTTCATCCCGCCATCCGATTCAACAAAGCCTCACCATGTGAGGCTTTGTTTTTTCAGGGTCTCCAGCCAGGGATTGGGCCGCTGCCAGCTGAAGCTCTGGTTCGCACCGCCGTAGCATTCAGCCAGCCGCAGCGGCGTGCCGGGGGTATGACGTCGCCCGGCCACATCGAGGCAGCGGGAGACCTTGCTGTTGAACAGCCTGTCTTTCTGCCACTCCCACTGCGCCTGACCGTCACAGGGTGCCAGCATCACTTCGCTGTCGTTTTTGGCTTGCAAACAGAGATCCTGCAGACGCAACTCACCCAGATCCCACTCGAACAGTTGATCGTCTTTTCCGCTGCAAGGTTGTGCCAACACCTTCTGTTGGGACACCGCAACGCAAAAATCACCGCTGGTCAGCAAGGGGGAGAGAGATCGCTCCTCCTGCGGTTGTGAAGCAATGGAGCCCATCATCACATCGGTGGATGGCGGCTTGATGGTACAGCCACCCAGCAGCAAGGCAGCCAGCAGGGCGGGAGAGCAAGCAAAGGAAATTTTGTTATTCATGGAAAATGCCTGAAATGGGCCGATGACATCCGGTTGTCAGTGACTCGAGGCTGAAGCATAACCGAAAGGTGGGGCACTCTGCCCTGATAGAGTGTAAACAGACGTAACAGAGAAAGCGTGCAGGCGCAGTAAAGGCCGGAAAGCAAAAAACCCCGCCGAAGCGAGGTTTTTCTAAATGTGGTCGGTGATAAAGGATTCGAACCTTTGACCCTCTGGTCCCAAACCAGATGCGCTACCGGGCTGCGCTAATCACCGATGCTATTCAAAAATAGCGTTTTTCAAAAAACAAAGACGACCTTATGGCCATCCTCGTCATACAGCAAGTATGGTGCGAAGAGAGGGACTCGAACCCTCACACCCGGGGGGCACTAACACCTGAAGCTAGCGCGTCTACCAATTCCGCCACCTTCGCGTACCTGACAAGCTGTAAAATGGGGTGGCTGATGGGGCTCGAACCCACGACAACCGGAATCACAATCCGGGACTCTACCAACTGAGCTACAGCCACCACAGCTGTTTTCGTTCCACAACAACGCCCGTTTAACCGACGCACTTTTTATGGTGCGCCCGACAGGATTCGAACCTGTGACCTCTGCCTCCGGAGGGCAGCGCTCTATCCAGCTGAGCTACGGGCGCTACGCTGTCGAACGGGGCGCATTATTAATGATGGTTGCTGGTTTGTCTACACTTTTCTGCCACCGAAACACTGTTCGTTGTTTTTTCAAGCACATTGCGCACTTTTCTTCCACTATTCCCCAGCTGACAGCCTAAAAGGGGCAGATCGCAGTCGCAAATCGCCTTGCTGCCTTGACTTGATTTGATGCCCATCTAGAATGAATGAACGTTCATTCAATCGAAAGTCACACTGATGATTCTGGATAAAAAAGAGAGCATCTTCAACGCGGCCCATGAGGTGCTGGGTGAACGGGGTTTTCATGGTCTGTCGATTGCGGAAGTCGCCAAGAAGGCCAATGTTGCCACCGGTACCATCTATCGCTACTTCGGCGACAAGGATGATCTGATCCGGCAACTGCACCAGCACACTATCTTGCAGTGTGTCCCCATGGTCATGGCCGATGTAGCAATCGATAAAGTTTCATTTCAACAATTTCGCCGATTATGGCTCAATATTCATGCCATTTTTGTTAACGAACCCAACGCTATCCGGTGCAAATTGCAGTACGAGAGCTCTCCGCTAGGGGCAGAATTGGAGACCAATCCTGTCATTCTGGCCGCTTGGGAGCCTCTGGACCGATTCTTTGAACAGGGCGTTGAACAAGGATTGTTTATTGATTTACCGATACGGGCACTCCAGGTGTTGAGTCTGGACAGTGTCATGCATCTGGCCCTGCAGTGCAGGGTTCACAACATCACGCTGACCGAATCGCAGTTGGAAACCGCGATCCGAGCCAGCTGGAATGCCATTTTATCCCCCAATCTTTCCACCTCAGGAGCCTGTTCATGAAAAAGTGGATGGCCATTATGTTGCTGATAGCGATCGCCTTGTTTGGCAGCGTCATCGGCTTCAATTTGTTCAAACAGAAGATGATTGCCCAATACATGGCCAACCGGCCGGAACCCGAGTTCCCCGTCACCGCCATGGTGACCAAGGCGCAGGATTGGGTACCGACCATCGAAGCGATCGGCTTCATCGAGCCGAATCAGGGGGTGACCCTCTCCACCGAACTGGCAGGTACCATTGACGCCATCACCTTCGAGTCAGGCAAACCGGTCAAGGCAGACCAGCTGCTGCTGAGCCTGGACTCCACCGTGGAGCGGGCCAATCTGCGCGCCTCCCAGGCCAAGCTGCCGGCGGCAAAAGCCAAGTTCGATCGTTTCCAGAACCTCTACAAGACCAGCTCCATCTCCAAAGAGCAGCTAGATGAGGCGGAAGCGGCCTATCGCTCACTGGAAGCGGATATCGAGAGTCTGAAGGCGACCATTGCCCGTCGTGAAGTCCGTGCGCCCTTTAGCGGCGTGGTCGGCCTGCGCAATGTGTTCCTCGGTCAGTATCTACAGCCGGGCACAGATATCGTTCGCCTGGAAGATACCAGCGTGATGCGCCTGCGCTTCACCGTGCCCCAGACCGATATCTCCAAAATCAAGCTGGGCCAGACCATCAAGATCAATGTGGATGCCTATCCGCAAACCCAGTTTGACGGCCATATCACCGCTATCGAGCCTGCGGTCAACTTCCAGAGCGGCCTGATCCAGGTACAGGCAGACATTCCGAACAACGACGGTCAGCTCCGTTCCGGTATGTTCGCCCGCGCCAGCATCATTCTGCCGACGGTGAAAGATCAGATCGTGATCCCGCAGAGCGCTATCTCCTTCACCCTTTACGGTCAGAACGTCTACGTGCTCAAAGAGGGCGAAGAGACCGACAAAGAGGGTAACAAGGTGAAAGTGCTGCGAGCCAAGCAGGTTGTGGTCAAGGCCGGTGAGCGCCGTGGCAACGATGTGCATGTGCTCTCCGGCATCCAGGCCGGTGACCAGATCGTACTGTCGGGTCAGGTTCGCCTGAGCAACGACACCAAGGTGCATGTGGTCGAGAACGATGCCCTGGCCGTTCCGGCACAAACCCCGATGCTGTAAGCGCGGAGATCTGCGATGCGATTTACTGACATATTTATAAAACGGCCTGTGCTGGCGATCTCGCTCAGCTTCCTGATCGCCTTGCTGGGCTTTCAGGCCATCTTCAAGATGCAGGTACGGGAATACCCCGAGGTGACCAACACGGTGATCACCGTCAGCACTGGCTACTATGGCGCCAGTTCTGATCTGATCCAGGGGTTCATCACCCAGCCGCTGGAACAGGCGGTCGCGCAAGCCGACAACATCGACTTCATGACCTCCTCCAGCCAGCTGGGTAGCTCCACCATCACTGCATACATGAAGCTCAATACCGACCCCAACGCCGCGCTGTCCGACATACTGGCGAAGGTGAACTCGGTGCGCTCTCAGTTGCCGAAAGAGGCGGAAGACCCCTCGGTCACCTCCTCCACCGGTTCAACCACGGCGGTGCTCTACCTCGGCTTTACCAGCCCGGAGCTCAACTCCAGCCAGATCACCGACTATCTGGAGCGGGTTATCAAGCCGCAGCTCTTTACTGTCGGCGGGGTCTCCAAGGTTGACCTCTACGGCGGTGTCGAGTTTGCCCTGCGGGTATGGCTGGATCCGGCCAAGATGGCGGCCTTCAACCTGACTGCCAGCGACGTGATGACGGTGCTCAACAGCAACAACTATCAGTCCGCGACAGGTCAGGCGACCGGTTACTTCACCCTGTTCAATGGCAATGCCGAGACCCAGGTCAAGGATGTCGACGAGCTGAAGCGACTGGTGGTGGCTACCCGCGACGGCAAGGTGATCCGTCTGGCGGACATCGCCAAGGTAACCCTCGAGAAGAGTCACGATGTCTATCGTGCCAGCGCCAATGGTCGCGAAGCCGTGGTCATGGCGGTCAACGCCGCCCCGACAGCCAACCCCATCAACATCGCCCGCGATGTGCTGGCACTGCTGCCGAGCCTTGAGCGCAATATGCCGAGCACCATGCGTCTCAACGTGATGTATGACTCCACCGTGGCGATCAACGAGTCCATCCACGAGGTTATCAAGACCATCCTGGAGGCAGCCGCCATCGTTCTGGTGGTCATCACCCTGTTCCTCGGTTCGTTCCGCGCGGTCATCATCCCGATCATCACCATTCCGCTCAGTCTTATCGGCGTAGTGATGATGATGGATATGTTCGGCTTCTCGATAAACCTGATGACCCTGCTGGCGATGGTGCTGGCGATCGGTCTGGTAGTGGATGACGCCATCGTGGTGCTGGAGAACGTCGACCGCCATATCAAGGAGGGGGAAGAACCGTTCCGGGCCGCCATTATCGGTACCCGCGAGATCGCGGTACCGGTTATCGCCATGACGGTTACCCTGGCGGCGGTATACGCGCCTATCGCCCTGATGGGGGGTATCACCGGCTCCCTGTTCAAGGAGTTTGCCCTGACGCTGGCCGGTGCAGTGTTCGTCTCGGGCATCATCGCCCTGACTCTGTCACCGATGATGTGTTCCAAGATGCTCAAGGCCAACGAGCAGCCAGGCAAGTTCGAGAGCACAGTCCATCACCTGCTGGAGCGGATGACCGATCGCTACGACAGCATGCTGCACGCCGTGATGAAAAAGCGCCCCGTCATCGTGGTGTTCGCCGTCATCGTCTTCGCCAGCCTGCCGCTGCTGTTCAAGTTCATCCCGAGCGAACTGGCACCGTCAGAGGACAAGGGGGTAATGGCCGTGCTGGGTACCGCACCGTCCAACGCCAACCTAGACTACATCGAAAACACCATGGCGGATGTGAACAAGATCCTGGACGAGCAGCCCGAGATCGCCTTCTCCCAGGTCTTCTCAGGGGTGTTCAACGCCAACCAGGCGTTCGGTATCGCCTCCATGGTGCCCTGGAGCCAACGTGAAGCGAGCCAGAAAGAGGTGCTGGACCGGGTCGCCAATCTGGTGAAAGACATCCCGGGTATGGCCATCACCACCTTCCAGTTCCCGGAACTGCCGGGTGCATCGAGTGGTCTGCCGATCCAGTTCGTCATCACCACCCCGAACAGCTTCGAAAGCCTGTTCCTGGTGGCCGGTGAAATTCTGGCAGCGGCGCAGAGTAACGGTCAGTTCGTCTATTCGGATCTCGATCTGAACTACGACTCCGCCACCATGAAGATCCGCATCGACAAGGACAAGGCGGGTGCCTACGGCATCACCATGCAGGATATCGGTATCACCATGGGCACCATGATGGCGGACGGTTACGTCAACCGTATCGACCTGGATGGCCGCTCCTACGAGGTGATCCCGCAGGTCGAGCGCAAATACCGTCTCAATCCGGAGTCCATCAAGGGCTACTACGTGCGGGCCGCAGATGGCAAGTCGATCCCGCTCGGCAGCCTGATCACCATTGAAGTGGTTGGCGAGCCCCGCGCCCTGCCCCACTTCAACCAGCTGAACTCCGCCACTATCGGTGCCGTTCCGGCTCCGGGTGTGGCCATGGGTGATGCGATCAACTGGTTCCAGACCACCGCCGACGAGAAGCTACCGCAAGGCTATCGTTACGACTTCATGGGTGAAGCCCGTCAGTTCGTCACCGAAGGCAATGCGCTCTATGCCACCTTCGCGCTGGCACTTGCCATCATCTTCCTGGTGCTGGCAATCCAGTTCGAGTCGGTGCGTGACCCGCTGGTCATCATGGTCTCTGTACCGCTCGCCATCAGCGGGGCCTTGATTGCCTTGGCTTGGGGACTGGCGACCATGAACATCTACTCCCAGGTGGGCCTCATCACCCTGGTGGGTCTGATTACCAAGCACGGCATCCTGATCTGTGAAGTAGCGAAGGAAGAGCAGCTGCTGCGCGGCATGAACCGGATGGAAGCCGTGATGCAAGCCGCCAAGGTGCGTCTGCGTCCGATCCTGATGACCACCGCCGCCATGATTGCCGGTCTGATCCCGCTGCTCTACGCCGCAGGCGCCGGTGCAGCACAACGGTTCAGCATCGGTATCGTCATCGTGGCAGGCCTTGCCATCGGTACCCTGTTCACCCTGTTCGTACTGCCGGTGATCTACACCTATCTGGCTTCCGAGCACAAACCCTTGCCGGTATTCGATGAAACCATTCCGCCCAAGGCAAACGGCGGACACTGATCATCAATCACTTGCCAAGGCCCCGATACGGGGCCTTTTTTATGGTTCGCAGGAAAGACGACATAAGTGCATGAAGCAGTTAAACTAAAAAACACAACATCCAGACCGCAAGGACGCCATGTCAGGACTCATCTCCAAGACCGCCGAGGCCGTAGGCCGCAACGGACTCTCATACCGCCTGCTCTCCTATATTCTGGTGTGTAGTACCGTATTGGCGATGATCATTACGGTGCTGCAACTCGCCTGGGATTACCGCAAGGATGTCGCCGTCATCGAAGACAGCATCGGCCAGATCGAAGCCTCCTTTTTGCAACCTATTGCCGCCAGCTTGTGGAACCTCGATGAGGAGCAGGTCAAGGTGCAGATCGAAGGGATCATGAACCTGCCCAACATGCAGTTTGTGATGGTCAAGGAGATGCTCGGCAACTCCGAAGTGCCACTGTTGACCCAGGGAGTGGAACGGGAAAGCTATGACATCTCCCAGGAGTTCAATCTCACCTATCAGGGGGAAATTGTCGGCAAGCTGTTTGTCGCCGCGTCGCTGGAGCAGATTTACCAGCGTCTGATTGAGAAGTCAGTGCTGATCATGGTCAGCCAGACCATCAAGACCCTGGTGGTCTCATTTTGTATCCTGATCATCATTTACTATCTGGTGGTCAGACACATCAACCGCATCGCCAACTACGCCCAGAAGTTCAACCTCGATCGGCTCGACATGGAGCTGGTGCTGGAGGGGCGTCCGCAACCACGCAAGAAACCCGACGAACTGGATACCCTGGTCTCCACCCTCAACCAGATGCGCACCCGGCTACGTGACGAGCTGGTCGCTCGTCATCAGGCGGTGGAACAACTGCAACAGGAGCGGGATTTCTCCGCCACCCTGATCAACTCGGCCAACATGGTCATCTGCTGTATGGAGCCGGATCTCACCATCGCCAGCATCAATCCAGCAGCCATACTGCTGACCGGTTATCACCAACAGGAGCTGCTCCAGCACAACTGGCTGGATCTCTTCGTCAGCCCGACCCAGCGGGAAGAGCTGAACAATATCCTGAACGAAGAGGGGTCACTGGCAGACAAAGAGGTCATCATGCATGACCAGCAGGCCCACGAGCTGGTGCTGCAGTGGACCTTCGTACCCTTCTATGAAGGGCCGAACCTCAAGTACCAGATCGGGTTCGGCTACGACATCACCCAACTGAAAAAGGTCGAGCGGGAGATTATCCAGCTCAATGAGCAGCTGGAAGGAAAAGTGGTGGAACGTACCCGCAGCCTGAGTGAAGCCAACAACCAGCTGGGCAAGGCGTACGACGACCTGAAACAGGCCCAGCAAACCCTGGTGGAGTCGGAGAAGATGGCCTCCCTCGGCTCGCTGGTGGCCGGGGTGGCACATGAGATCAATACCCCAATCGGCATCAGTGTGACCGCCTCCTCCTACCTGCAGGAACGGGTTGCCGATTTCAAATCTCATATAGAGTCAAAACAGCTGTCGCGTTCCTATCTCAACGAGTTCACCGTCAACCTCGACGAGTCGATGCAGCTGCTGCAGAGCAACCTGCGCCGCGCCTCTGAGCTGATTGCCAGCTTCAAGCAGGTAGCTGTCGACCAGTCATCGGAAGCACGCTACAACTTCAGCCTCGCCGACAACCTCCATCAGGTGGTGGTCTCGCTTGGCCACAAACTGAAGAAGAGCCAGTGCGAAGTGGATATCCAGTGCGATCCCAAGCTGTCAATCTTCTCCTTCCCGGGCAGCTTTACCCAGATCTACTCGAACCTGATCCTCAACTCCATCAACCACGGGTTCGACAGCTGGGACAAACCGAAGAAGATCACCATCAAGGTGGAACAGCAGGGAGAGGAGCTGTTTATCGACTATTCGGACAACGGCCGCGGCATCCCGCCCGAAATCTTGCCGCGCATCTTCGATCCCTTCGTCACCTCCAAGCGGGGTCAGGGTGGCAGCGGTCTGGGCACCCACATCATCTACAACCTGGTGGTGCAACTGCTGAAAGGCCGTATCAGCTGTGCCAGCGAACCGGGCCAGGGCGCCCAGTTCCATATTCGCCTGCCGATCCAACATAACTGAGCGCTGGCTCTTGTGAGCCAGCCGCTTTATCCCCATCATGCTGTGATTGCATTCTTAATGAGCGGAGAACCTCGCAATGGCACAGCATTTTGACTATATCGCCATCGGCGGCGGCAGCGGCGGTATTGCGTCTGCCAACCGGGCTGCCATGTACGGTAAGAAAGTTGCCCTGATTGAAGCCAAAGAGTTGGGTGGAACCTGCGTCAACGTAGGCTGCGTACCGAAGAAGGCCATGTGGTATGCCGGCCAGATCGCCGATGCCCTGAAATATGGCGCCGACTACGGCTTTGACACCACCCTCAACCATTTCAACTGGGCCAAGCTGGTCGAGTCCCGCCAGGCCTACATCGGCCGCATTCACCAGTCCTATCAGAACGTGCTGGGCAAGAACCAGATCACCGTCATCAAGGGCTTCGCCCGCTTCGTCAGCAGCAACACCATCGAGGTCAATGGCGAGCACTACACGGCCGATCACATCCTGATCGCCACCGGTGGCCGCCCGGAAATTCCGGCGATCCCGGGTGCCGAGCTGGGTATCGACTCCGACGGTTTCTTTGACCTGCAAAGCCAACCCAAGCGGGTTGCCGTGGTGGGTGCTGGCTATATCGCGGTCGAGATCGCAGGGGTGATGCAGGCGCTCGGCTCAGAGACCCATCTGGTGGTGCGCAAGCACGCGCCGCTGCGCAACTTCGACCCCATGATCCACGAGACATTGGTCGAAATCATGGCGCAGGAAGGGCCCAAGCTGCACACCCACGCCATTCCCAAAGCCGTGCTCAAGAACGCTGACAACAGCCTGACCCTGCAACTGGAAGATGGTCGCCACCTCACCGTCGACTGCCTGATCTGGGCCATCGGCCGGGTACCGGCTACCAACAACCTCAATCTGACTGCCGCAGGCATCACGCTGGACGAGAAGGGCTTTATCCCGACCGACAAGTTCCAGAACACCTCCGTCGCCAACGTCTATGCTGTCGGTGACAACACCGGTCGCATCCAGCTCACCCCGGTGGCCGTCGCTGCGGGCCGTCGTCTCTCCGAGCGGCTGTTCAACAACAAGCCGAACGAGCACCTCAACTACGATCTGGTGCCGACCGTGGTGTTCAGCCACCCGCCCATCGGCACCATAGGCATGACCGAACCTGAAGCCATCGCCGAATACGGCGAGGACCAGGTGAAGGTCTACCGCAGCCAGTTCACCGCCATGTACTCGGCACTGACCCAGCATCGCCAGCCCACCCGGATGAAGCTGGTCTGTGTCGGCCCGGAAGAGAAGGTGGTCGGTTTGCACGGTATCGGCTTTGCGATGGACGAGATCCTGCAAGGCTTCGGCGTCGCCATGAAGATGGGGGCCACCAAGGCTGATTTCGACAACTGCGTGGCTATCCATCCGACCAGTGCAGAAGAGTTCGTGACAATGCGATAGGTACGTTTGAAGTTGGCCTGTCATTATCAGGCCAACTTCAACAACTGCGTTCCCACGCCTCACCCCACCAGCGCGGAAGAGTTCGTCACTATGCGCTAAGGGCTGATGAAGTTGGCCTGTCACGAGCAGCCGGCTTCTACAGCCATGTAATCCCTTCATCCAAACCCGGCTCAGGCCGGGTTTTTTGAGCCCTCCTCGCTATTTCTCTCGCAGATCCGTCGTTCTTTACGCCGATTTTACGCCTGCCACATGGCGCTTTATGGCGCCTTTACGCCTCTTTTACATACCCTTTTCAGCGTCAATGACACCAACAGAGTCGATATGGTCTTACATCGGCTCTCGCAGCTAATTATCTCAATGGAGTCGATATGAATTGGCTATATCTGCTGCTGGTCCTCGCCTTGATGGCCTATCTGATGCGCGCACTCACGCGCACTCACGAGTGAGGGACTACCTATATGCAGCAAGAATTTATCTACCCGGTGGCCAGCAAACTGCCGAGCCTCGTGAGCAATCCAATGCGTGCCCTGACGCACCGTGACCACGAGTGAGGAACTAGAACATGTGGCAAGAAATAATCTATCCGGTGGCCTTCGTGCTGCTGGTTCTGCTACCAGCACCGCTGCTGGGCAACTACATCTACCGGGTATTTGAAGGCAAAATCCACTGGCTGGCGCCGGTCGAGCGCGCCACGCTGGCTTGCTGTGGCACCGATGGGCGGGAGCAGGACTGGAAGTCCTACGCCCTCAGCCTGCTGGCCTTCAACGGCGCCGGTTTCGGTCTGCTGTTCCTGATCCTGATGGCGCAGGGGTTGCTGCCCCTCAACCCGCAACAACTGCCGGGTCTGAGCTGGCAACTGGCCTTCAACACCGCGGTCAGCTTTATGACCAACACCAACTGGCAAGCCTATTCCGGTGAGGCCAGCCTCTCCTACTTCAGCCAGATGGTGGGCCTGACCACCCAGAACTTCGTCTCCGCAGGGACGGGCGCCGCTGTCGCCATTGCCCTGTTCCGTGGCATCGCCCGCCAGCAGACCATCAACCTTGGCAACTTCTGGCAGGATCTGGTGCGTTTCTGCCTCTATGTGCTGCTGCCCATCGCGCTGATCATGGCGCTGGTGCTGGTATGGCAAGGGGTGCCGCAAAGCCTGTCAGCCTATCTGCCGTTCCACGGTGTGGAAGGTCAGGAGCAGCTGCTGCCCCTCGGCCCGGCGGCCTCGCAGATCGCCATCAAGCAGCTGGGCTCCAACGGCGGTGGCTTCTTCGGCATCAACTCGGCACATCCGTTCGAGAACCCGACAGCCCTCTCCAACTGGCTGGAGATGGTCGCCCTGCTCACCATCGCTGCCGCCATGGTCTTTACTCTGGGCCGCTATGTGAAGGACATGGCCCACAGCCGCGCCATTCTCGGTGCCATGACCCTCATGCTGGTGCTGGGGCTCTTCGTCTCCCTCTCCCAGGAGCTGAAACCAGATCCCGCCCTCGCCCAACTCACCACTGACGCCAGCAACATGACTGGCAACTGGGAAGGCAAGGAGAGCCGCTTCGGCCCTGTGCTCTCCAGCATCTGGGAAGTGGCGACCACTGCCGCCTCCAACGGTGCCGTCAACGCCATGCACGACAGCTTTACTCCGCTCGGCGGCATGGTGGGCATGATCAACATGCTGCTGGGTGAGGTCATCTTCGGCGGGGTCGGCTCCGGTATCTACGGCATGATGCTGTTCGTGCTGCTGACCGTATTCCTGTGCGGCCTGATGGTGGGACGCACCCCGACCTATCTGGGCAAACGGCTCGGCATCACCGAGATGAAGTGGGTGGTCGCCAGCATGCTGGTGATGCCGGTGGGGGTTTTGGTGATCGGTGGTGTCACCCTGTTGATGCCAGATGCCAGCACCATCATCGGCCATGATGGCCCGCACGGTCTGTCACGCCTCATCTATGCCTACGCCTCAGCTGCCGGCAACAACGGCTCCGCCTTCGCCGGTTTTGCCGCCGGTGACAACTGGCAGTGCATCGCCATCGGTCTGGCCATGCTGCTCGGTCGCTTCGGCTACATCATTCCGGTACTGGCCATAGCCGGTCAGCTGGCCCGCGCGCCCCGTCAGGAGACGAGCGAAGGGGACTTCCCCATCAGCGGCCCGCTGTTCGTTACCCTGCTGATCATCACCGTCCTGCTGATAGGTGGTCTCTCCTTCCTGCCGGTGCTGGCACTGGGCCCGGTGGCCGAACATCTGAGCCTGATCGGAGGAGCACTCTGATGAACCTGACCCTGTCGATCACCATCCGGATGCCAATGGCCAACTATCTGATGCTGGGAGCTTTCCAATGAGCAAGTCCACTGCAATGAGCACCGACACCATGTTGGTGAAGGGCAAAAAACAGAAATCACAGATCATCCAGGCAATGGTTGAGGCCCTCTATCGCTTCAATCCCAAGGCGCTGTTTGGCAGCCCCATCCTGTTCACCCTCTGGCTGGCTGCCGTGATGGCCACCGTGGAATCGCTGTTGGGGCAGCCCTTCTCGGGGGTTGCTCCCTCGCTGGCCTGGCAGTTGACCGCCTGGCTCTGGCTGACCCTCTGGTTTGCCAACTTCGCAGAAACTCTGGCCGAGGGACGCGGCAAGGCCCGTGCCGATAGCCTGAAAGCGGGCATGAGCCAGCTCAAGGCCCGTCGGGTGATCAATGCCAAAGATGGTCAGGGCGAGTGGGTGCCCGCCACCAGCCTGATGAAGGGGGATCTGGTGCTGGTACGCAGCGGCGAGATGATCCCGGCCGACGGCGAAGTTGTCGCTGGCATCGCCTCGGTCAACGAGGCGGCCATCACCGGCGAATCAGCCCCCGTCATCCGCGAGTCGGGTACCGATCACAGCGGCGTGACCGGCAACACAACCGTGGTCTCCGACGAGATCTGGGTGCGCGTCAGCAACAATCCGGGCGAAAGTACGCTGGATCGGATGATCGCACTGGTGGAAGGGGCCAAGCGCCAGAAGACCCCCAACGAGATGGCGCTCGACGCCCTGCTGGTGGGTCTGACCCTGATCTTCCTGCTGGTGGTCGCCACCCTGCCCTGGTTCCTCGACTACAACGGCACCCAGGTCCCGCGTCTCTACCTGATCGCCCTCTTCATCACCCTGATCCCGACCACCATCGGTGGCCTGCTCTCCGCCATCGGCATTGCCGGTATGGATCGACTGGTGAAGCTGAACGTCATCGCCAAGTCTGGCCGTGCCGTGGAAGCGGCTGGTGACGTGCGCACCCTGCTGCTGGACAAGACAGGCACCATCACCTTCGGCAACCGGATGGCTGACGAACTGATCCCGGCACCGGGCGTCGACCCCGCCCTGCTGGCACAAGCCGCCATGCTGGCCTCGCTGGGTGACAATACCCCGGAGGGCAAATCCATCCTGACTCTGGCCAGCAAGAGCATGGCCAAGCCGATCCAGCTGGAGAGCGACAAGGTGATCCCCTTCAGCGCCGAGACCCGGCTGAGCGGACTGGATCGCAACGGTCATCAATATCGCAAGGGTGCGGTGGATGCCGTGTTGAACTACCTCAGCCTCGACCGCAAGGCGGTGCCTGAGCTGGTGATCAAGTCAGTCGACAGCATCGCCCGTCAGGGTGGCACCCCGCTGCTGGTATGCACTCAGGAGAAACTGCTGGGGGTGGTCTACCTCAAGGACATCATCAAGCCCGGTATCAAGGCTCGCTTCCAGATCCTGCGCCATATGGGGATCCGCACCGTGATGATCACCGGTGACAACCCGAAAACCGCCGCCGCCATCGCCGCCGAAGCCGGGGTGGATGACTTCATCGCCGAAGCGACGCCGGAGAAGAAGCTCGCCTATATCCGGCAGGAGCAGGCCGATGGTCGTCTGGTTGCCATGTGCGGCGACGGTGCCAACGATGCACCGGCACTGGCACAGGCTGATGTGGGTCTGGCCATGAACGAGGGTACCCAGGCAGCCAAGGAGGCGGGCAATCTGGTGGATCTCGACTCCAACCCCACCAAGCTGCTGGACGTGGTGCTGGTCGGCAAACAGCTGCTGGTGACCCGTGGCGCCCTGACCACCTTCTCCATCGCCAACGACGTGGCCAAGTACTTCGCCATCCTGCCAGCCCTGTTCATCGCCGCCTACCCGCAACTGGGGGCGTTGAACCTGATGCAGCTGGGCAGCCCGCAGAGCGCCATCCTGTCGGCCATCATCTTCAACGCCCTGATCATTGTGGCGCTGGTGCCGCTGGCACTGCGTGGTGTCGACCTGAAAGGCTCGGCCGCCAGCCTGCTGCGCCGCAACCTGCTGATCTACGGTGTCGGTGGCCTGCTGGTGCCTTTTATCGGCATCAAGCTGATCGATCTGGTCATTACCGGCCTGGGTCTGGTGTAACGACATAACCGGGATGCGGGGCAGACCCGCATCCCCAGCCATCTTTTTGGAGCAAGCGAATCATGATAGCAATCAGAACCCTGTTGACCCTCACCCTGCTGCTGGGGGTCGCCTACCCGCTGGCGGTCACCGGACTGGCACAGCTGCTGTTCCCCTGGCAGGCCAACGGCAGCCAGCTCACCGACAGCAAGCAGCAACTGATCGGTAGCGCCCTGCTGGGGCAGAAATTCGAGCGGGCTGACTATTTCCATCCCCGTCCCTCCGCCAGCGATTTCAACACCATTGGCGGCAGCGCCAGCAATCTGGGGATGAGCTCACCGTTTCGGGCAGAGTTTGCCGAACAGGCAGCCAAGGCACAGCCGGGAACCAGCTCCCCCGCCATGCTGACCCGCTCCGCCTCCGGCCTCGATCCCCACCTGCCGCTGGATGCGGTGCTGGCTCAGGTCGACCGCGTCGCCAAAGAACGTGGACTGGATCCCGCCCAACTGACGGAGCAGGTCAAGTCGGCCACACAAGCTGGTATCCTTGGCCCGCAGGTGGTCAACATTCTCCAGCTGAATCTGCAACTGGATCATAAAAAGGGCGCCTGATGGCGCCCATTCCGGTTTGGTGATGACCTCGATTTTCGAAACGGGCAGTTGGCTCGATAGGGATAACAATGGCTGATGTAGCAAGCGCTGATGCCCTGCTGACGAGTCTGATGCAGGAGCATGGGGATGCGTGATGAGGTAAGGGCCGACGCCCTGCTGGCGAGTCTGGAACAGGAGCACAAGGGCAAGCTGAAGGTGTTTCTCGGCGCCGCTCCCGGCGTGGGCAAGACCTACGCCATGCTGCAGGCGGTGCGGGAGCAGGCCAAAGAGGGGGTAGACATCCTGATCGGCGTGGTGGAGACCCACGGCAGGCAGGAGACGCTGGCTCTGCTCGACAAGCTCGCCATCATGCCGCGCAAGATCCACATGCACCGCCAGCAGCGGCTGGAGGAGATGGACCTCGACGGCCTGCTGGCGCGCAAGCCAGCCATCGCCGTGGTGGACGAACTGGCCCACAGCAACGCCCCCGGCAGCCGCCACGAGAAGCGCTGGCAGGATGTGGAGGAGCTGCTCAACGCCGGTATCGACGTCTACAGCACCCTCAACGTCCAGCATCTGGAGAGCCTCAACGATCTGGTGTGGCAGCTCACCGGGGTCAGGGTCAAAGAGACCCTGCCCGATCAGGTTCTGCTCGATGCAGACAGCATTATTCTTATCGACCTCCCCCCCAAGGAGCTGCTCGGCCGCCTGCGCGAGGGGAAGGTTTATGTACCTCATCAGGCCAAGGCCGCCCTGCAATCCTTCTTCTCCCTCAACAACCTCACTGCATTGCGGGAGCTGGCGATGCAGACCGCAGCCAGCCATGTGGAGGGCGATCTGCAACTGCAATGGCAGGCGGCGGGCAAGACCACATTGCCGCTGCGGGGCAAGCTGATGGTCTGCCTCGGCAACCAGCACGGGGCTGCGCTGGTGCGCTATGGCCACCGCTTTGCCCAGCGTCGCCAGCTGCCTTGGCTGGTGGTTCACGTGGACAGCAATGGCCGCAGCTCGGCCGACGTGGAGCAGGCGCTGGCGCTCGCCTCCCAGCTGGGAGCCAAGGTGCTGACCCTCTCCAGTCCGGCGGTCGCCAATACCCTGCTGGAGACTGCAGAGCAGCAGCAGGTCTCTCAGCTGCTGCTTGGCAAACCCCACAAGGCGCCGTGGCGTCGCTCGCTGGTGCAGCACCTGCTCAAGCAGGCGCAGGGGCTGGAGATCACCCTGGTCGATACCGAAAAGCAGAAACACAGAGTGGGGATGCGCTCCCCGACGCCGAAGGATATTCACCACAGCCTGCTGGCGGTGGCCATCATGGGAATCACCTCGGCCATTGCATGGGGGCTATCCTACTGGCTGCCCCCCGCAGCGTTGCCGCTCATCTTCGTTCTGGGGGTGCTGGCGACTGCTCTTACCACCAGTCTGGTGCCCGCCACGCTGGCAGCAGTGCTGGGCTTTATCGCCCACAATCTGCTCTTCACCGCCCCCTACTTCTCCCTGAGCGTCGCCAACCACAGCGACCTGCTCACCCTGTTCGTGCTGCTGATCGTCGGCATGACGGCAGGGCGCCTCGCCTCCCGCCAGCGCCAACAGCTGATCGGCCTGCGCGAGACCCAGCAGCTGGGCAATGCCCTGCTCTCCCTCAGCCAAGGGCTGGCGACCGCCAACAGCCCGGAGGAGGTGCTCAGACAAGGGGCACAAGCGATCTCGCTGGCGCTTGGCCAGCCGACCGTAGTGATCGACAAGGATTTTCACGACCGCCTCGGCAACGAGAAGCACAGACCCGGCCAGACCGACAAGGCGGCCATCGACTGGTGTCTGGCCCAGAAGCAGAGCGCCGGTGCCCACACCGCCACCCTCAATGCCGCCGAGGCCCAGTATCACCACCTCAGCGATGATCTGGTGATTGGCATAACGCTGGCCAATCCGCTCTCCTCCTCTGCCGAACATCAGCTGCAGGCGCTGCTCACCGACATTCGCGCCGCGCTGGCGCGGATCGACCTCAACGAGCGGCTGGCTGACAGCCAGCTGCAGGCGGAAACAGACCGGATGCGGGCCGCCCTGCTCTCCTCGGTCTCCCACGACTTGAAGACGCCGCTGGCCACCATCATGGGTGCCGGCAGCACCCTGCTGGAATATGGTGACCGGATCCCGCCGGATGATCGCAACGAACTGCTCCACTCGGTACAGGACGAGGCGCGCCGCCTGCACAGCTATGTGCAAAACCTGCTGGATATGACCCGTATCGGCTCCCCCGACTTCCAGTTGAAGCGGGACTGGGTCGACCTGACCGATCTGGTGGAGAGCGCCCGCAAGCGGCTCGACTCCTCCTGGCGCCAGCACAAGCTGCTGGTACATATCGATCAACATGTGCCCCAGCTCTATGTGCATGGCGCCCTGATCGAGCAGGTGCTGGTCAACATCCTCGACAACGCCTCCCGCTACTCGCCGGCTGGCACCCCCATCGAGTTCAAGGTGATGGTGGCCGAGCCCGACCTCATCATCGATATCATCGATATCGGGGTCGGTATCGCCGAGTCGGATCGGGAGAAGATCTTCAACCTCTTCTACACCCAGCCAGTGGGCGATTGCGGCAGCCGTGGCACCGGGCTTGGCCTCGCCATTTCCCGCGCTATGATAGAGGCCCACGGCGGCAAGATTTGGGCCTTCTCCGGCCCCAATGGCAACGGCACCTGCATGCGTATCTCCCTGCCGCTCGCGCTCAATTCACCGGAGGTTTGATGGCGCACATTCTGGTCATAGATGATGAAGCGGCGATCCGCCGCTTTCTGCGGATCAGCCTGATTGCCGAGGGGCATCAGGTGAGCGAAGCGGTCAGCGTCACCGAGGGGCTGGAGCAGTATCGCCACCTCAACCCCGATCTGGTGATCCTCGATCTCGGTCTGCCGGATGGCGATGGTATTCAGGTATTGCAGGCCATTCGCGAACACCACCCCAACCCGGTGCTGGTGCTGTCGGCCCGTGATTCGGAGCAGGAGAAGGTGCGCTTGCTGGATGCCGGTGCCAACGACTACATGAGCAAGCCGTTTGGCATCGGCGAGATGATGGCCCGCATTCGCGTGCTCTTGCGCCAGCGGGCTGGCGTCAGCAGTGGCGAGCGGCGCCACTTCCCCCAGTGTGGCCTGACGCTCGATATAAGCAGCCACAAGGTGACCATGAAGGAAGAAGAAATCCCCCTCTCCCGCAAGGAGTTCGCCCTTCTGCAAGCGCTGGTGTGCCACCCCGGCAAGCTGGTGATGCAGACCCAGCTGCTCAACGACATCTGGGGACCGAGCCACAAGGAGGACACCCACTACCTGCGCATCGTCATCGCCAGCCTGCGCAAGAAGCTGGGGGATAACCCCCAGCAACCGACGCTTATCGAGACCGAATCAGGTATCGGCTACCGCTTTATCGGCAACTGACGTTTCACGTGGAACGACGCCAGCAGCAAAGCAGCACCAGCAGGCCGCAGCCACTGAGCAACAGGCCAAGATCCTGCAATCCGGCCGCCACCGCCAATCCCAGACTGAGCAGCAGGTAGTAGCCAAGCCCGAACAGGGCGCCAGCACTGCCTGCAACCTCGCGATAGGCCAACAGCGCCTGACTAAGCACATTGGGGATCGCCACCCCATAGGCCACCACGATTCCCATCATGGGTAGCAGGAACCAGAGGCTGGCCAGAGTCGTCCAGACCAGCAGCCCGGCGACCAGTGCCAAAACGCAAGCCAGTCTGATCAGAGATGACGGCAGCCACCCCTTCCCCAGCAGATGCTTGTTGAGCAGGCTGCCAAGCAGGGTCGCCAGTGCCAGCAAGATCCCCGAGTAACCAAATTCGCCGGTGCTCAATTCCAATCCGGCAAACAGAAACGGCGCCAGACAGTAGTAACCAAACAGCATGGTGTTGAACAGGGCGACCAACATGGCGCTGCGCCAGAGCCCGCCATCTTTTATCATCCGGCACGCCAACGGCCAGAGTGCGACTTGCTGGCTGGTGGCCGGACGGGTTTCCGGTAACTGCCAGCAGGTCACCAGCAGCAAACCTACCGCCAGTACCAGCAGGCCGCTGAACACCCCGAGATAGCCGAACCAGCTCGCCAGCTGCCCGCCACTGAGCAGCCCCAGCACCGGACTGAGTGAGAGCGCAATGCCCATCACCGAGAAGACCCGCGCCAGATCGTTGCCCTGATAGCTATCGCGCAGCATGGTCTGGGTCACCACAGATCCCACCGCGGCGCCAAAAGCCGAGATAACCCGGCCCAGCAGCAGGGTTTCAAACTGGTTGGCCAGCAGCGCCAGCAAGGTGCCGACGCCATAGGTGAGCAGACCCGCCAGCATGGCGGGACGGCGCCCGATCAGATCGCAGAGCCGTCCCCAGCAGACCACGCCCACCGCAAACGCCAGAAAATAGACCGACAGGGTCTGGGATGCCTGCCCCTCGCTCACCTGAAACTGGGTAGCGATGTGGGTCAGGACCGGGCTGTAGATGGTCTCCACAATCTGGGGAAACATCATCAATCCCACCACCAGCCAGAACGGTGGCAACTTGTTGTTCATGACAAACCTCCTTCACAAGAGGTCGTCATTCTAGAGAGATGCCGTTTGTCTGATTACAATAAGCAAGACTATAAACATCAAAAATCGGACATATGGCCTTTATTCTTCCCGATCACCCTTTTGACCCCGACCAGCTGACCGGCAGCGTGATCGGCATCGCCTCCGCGCTCGGCTGGCACGACTCGGGCCTGCATCAACATCAACGCCATCAGCTGCTGTTCGCCCAATCCGGCTGCATGACCATGGAGCTGGAAGGTCGGGTCTGCCTGCTGCCGCCCACCCGCGCAGCCTGGCTGCCAGCGGGCACTACCCACCGGGTACTGATGCGTGGTGTGGTGGCCTACCGCTCACTCTACTTCCAGCCGTATCCCGAGTTGCCCGGCACGGTGGAGGTGCTGGCGGTCAATCCGCTGCTGCACGAACTGATCGAGCGGATGGCGCTCTGGCCGTGGGACAAACCGCAAGAGCAGCAGCAACGGACGGTGGCACTGTTTATGGAGGAGTTGGGGCAGGCGCCACGGGAGTCGTGGCAGTTGCCGCTGCCGACGGATCCCAGACTGGGCGACTGGCTACAGCAGTTGAAACGGGGGAATGCCCTGCCCGATCGGCTCAACCGGCTGGCCGAACGGGTGGGTGCCAGTGACAAGACCATTGGCCGCATCTTTATGCGAGAGACCGGCATGAGCTATCAGGCGTGGCGTCAGCAGTGGCGGCTGTTGCGTGCCATGGAGCTGCTGGCAGAAAGCGAGTCCATCAGCCGGATTGCCGCTGCGCTGGAGTTCTCCAGCGACAGCGCCTTTATCAGCTTCTTCAAACAACATACGGGACAGACCCCCCTGCGCTACCTCAGCTCTCGGGGTGAGTCGCCACAGCCTGGCTCGCCTCCACCACCAGGGTATCCAGCGCCAGCGGTTTGAGGTTGTGCAGCGCATCCTGCACCACGGCATGGGATGCCTGTTGCAACTCGCTCTGCACATCCAGCTCCAGCTGGGCACTCTCCAGCTCAGGCCGCGGGTTTTCGTTGGCCATCACGTTCAGGCTCAGGGCACTCACAATCAGGGTAGCGATCAGGCTTTTCATCTGGTTTTCTCCGGTATGGTTGAGATGACCAGATAGCTATTCCAATAGTTGTGCCAATCCTCATACAATTCATAACATGATGATTTTGTTTAAATTAACTATCTTGCGATACCAAATTGAGTCGCAAAATGCATCCCGCCCAGTCATTTTTAAACCAACAGTTGGTGATTTTAACCACGCTTGATTTTTGCACCATGTTCCACGTGGAACGTCCCATCATTTTGATCGACACCCGCTTTTAAACTGAGCTATGGTGCTACATCCCCGTAACTCAAATCTGGATCTGTCACTGAATGGAATTTTCCTTGTTCGGCGAGAAGTTCACTCGCCACGCCGGCATTACCCAACTCATGGATGACCTCAATCAGGGGCTGACCAATCCGGACGCCATCATGCTGGGTGGCGGCAATCCGGCCCCGATCCCCGCCATGCTGGAGCGCTTTCAGGCCGAGGCCAAAACCCTGCTCGACAACGGCGAGCTGGTCAAAGCGATGGCCAACTACGATGGCCCGCAAGGCAAAGACAGGTTCACCAGGGCGCTGGCAGCCCTGCTCAGCAAGGAGCTGGGCTGGGATATCTCGGCCCGCAATATCGCCCTGACCAACGGCAGCCAGAATGCCTTCTTCTACCTGTTCAACCTGCTGGCCGGTGAATTTGCCGATGGCAGCAAGAAGAAGGTGCTGTTCCCGCTCGCCCCCGAATACATCGGCTATGCCGACTCGGCGCTGGCCGACGACTACTTCGTGGCTTACAAGCCCACCATCGAGAAGCTGCCCGATGGCCAGTTCAAGTACCACGTGGATTTCGAGAGCCTGCAGGTGGGTGACGATATCGGGGTGATCTGCGTCTCTCGCCCCACCAACCCCACCGGCAATGTACTGACCGACGAAGAGATCGAACACCTCGATCAGATCGCCCGCGACAAGGGGATCCCGCTGCTGATCGACAACGCCTACGGCGTCCCCTTCCCGGGCATCATCTTCAGCGAAGCCAAGCCATTCTGGAACACCAACACCATCCTCTGCATGAGCCTCTCCAAGCTGGGCTTGCCGGGCACCCGCTGCGGCATCGTCATCGCCGGCGAGAAGATCATCCAGGCCATCACCAACCTGAGCGGCATCATCAATCTGGCGCCGGGCAGTCTGGGACCCGCCATCACCATCCCGATGATCGAGAGCGGCGAGATCATCGCCCTCAGCGAACAGGTGGTGAAGCCCTTCTATCAGCAGAAGGCGGAGCTGGCGGTGCAGCTGCTGCGCGAAGCGATCCCCGACCCGCGCTTCCACATCCACAAGCCGGAAGGCGCCCTCTTCCTCTGGCTCTGGTTCGAGGGTTTACCGATCCACTGTCAGGAGCTGTACGAGCGATTGAAGGCGAAGAACCTGCTGATCGTGCCGGGGCACTACTTCTTCCCCGGCATTGATGACCCCGAGTGGCGCCACAGCCAGGAGTGCATCCGCCTCAACTACTCCCAAAGCGAGGAGCTGGTTCGCCGCGGCATCGCCATTCTGGCCGATGAAATAAACGCCCTCTACGCCGGCTAAGTCAGTCCGGCCAGCCAAAAACAGAAAGGCCTGCAGATGCAGGCCTTTGTTGTCTGTCGCGATCCGGTTTACTTAGCCGGGCAGCGCCAGCTGCTCGGGTTTGCCGATCGGGATGGCGCGGGGCTTGAGCGCCTCCGGCAGTTCGCGTGCCAGATCGATGGTCAGCAGACCATGCTCCAGCTTGGCGCCCTGCACTTCCACGTGCTGGCTCAGCTTGAAGGCGAGCTCGAAGTCACGCTCGGCAATCCCCTGATGGAGGAACTGACGCTCACCGGCCGCAGCCCCTTTGCGCCCCTTCACCTTGAGGGTGCCGTTTTCGGTCTCCAGCTCCAGCTCTTCGCGCTCGAAGCCAGCCACGGCGACCGTGATGCGATAGCCATCCTGATCGCGCTTCTCAATGTTGTACGGGGGGTAAGCGGCGGTCTTCTGCTCAAACAGACCTTCCAGCTCACGGGCCATCCGCTCGAAGCCGATGGCGTTGGAATAGAGATGAGAAAAATCGAGGTTACGCATAATCCTATCCTTCTAATAAGCAACAGGTTCAACTCTCCACAGGCCCGTCATCGGCACCCGGGAAATTTTAAAATTTCAGTGAATTCAGGCTATCAGCCGTTGATCTCGATCTTGCGCGGCTTCATCGCCTCAGGCACTTCACGTACCAGCTCGATGTGCAGCAAGCCGTTTTTCAGGTCGGCCCCTTTCACCCGCACATAGTCGGCCAGCTGGAAGCGGCGCTCGAAACCACGTTCGGCAATTCCCTGATAGAGATAGTTGCGCCCGGTGTCGGCCTGCTTGTTGCCCTTCACCGTCAGCAGATTTTCCTGGAAGCTCAGCTCCAGCTCTTCCTGGGTAAAGCCCGCCACCGCCATGCTGATGCGGTAGTCGTTGTCACCCAACTGCTCGATGTTGTAGGGGGGATAACCGGCATTGCCATTGCTGGCCGCAGATTCGATGAGATTGGCCAGACGATCGAAACCGATGGCAGAACGATAGAGCGGAGAAAAGTCGATAGAACGCATAGTATTACCCTCTTGTGAGCGATAACGGATTTTTTGCCCTCCTTATGGACGGGCGCCTGGTCGAAACCTCTGTCGAGCGTTCCGGCCTTGTTACCTATATAGGGGCTCACTTTTTCCTTTCAAGGGGATTTTTTCAAATTTTTTAAATGGCCGCGCCGACCTGTAGAACATCAACCTGTTGGCCCGATAGTGATGATAATCGACCCGTGGGCCACTGATGGCAACTCGCTCCGTCTCCCATAATTGGTTGCATATCCACCAGCCAACATGGAGCCATCCCATGAAGATTACCCAGGTTCGCAACGCTACCTTGCTGCTCGACTATGGCGGCACCCGCTTTCTGATCGACCCCATGCTCTCGGCCAAAGGGGTCTTCCCCGGCTTTGAGGGCACCGCCAACAGCCAGCTGCGCAATCCGCTGGTCGAGCTGCCGCTACCGATCGATGAGCTGGTCGATGTGGATGCCGTTATCATCACCCACAACCATCCCGACCACTGGGATGACGCCGCCAGAGCCCTGATCCCCAAGCATCTGCCGCTCTTGGTACAACATCAGAAAGATGCCGATGCCATTCGTGCCAGTGGCTTTGAGGATGTGCGCCTGCTGAGCGACCAGCCCGAGTTTGCCGGCATTCGCCTGCAGCAGACCGGTGGTCAGCACGGCAGCGACCAGTTGATGGCGGTACTGGGCGAGCGCATGGGAGAAGTGTGCGGCGTGGTCTTCTCCCACCCCGATGAGCAGTGCCTCTATCTGGCCGGTGATACCATCTGGCATCCCCGGGTCGAGCAAGCCCTGCAACAGCATCAGCCCGAGGTCATCATCCTCAACTGTGGCGATGCACAGGTGCCCGGGCTCGGTTCCATCATCATGGGCAAGGAGGATGTCGCCGCCGTTTATCAGGCCGCACCGCAGGCCACGCTGATCGCCAGCCATATGGAGGCGGTTAACCACGCAGTGCTGTCGCGCCAGGAACTGCGCGACTATCTGGCGGAACGGGGCATGATGGATCGGGTACGGGTGCCGCAAGATGGCGAGGAGATATCGCTGTGACCCGCAGGAGGGCCCATGCCAGACATGGCCCTTCGGCTTTCACAGCCTGACGTTTATGATGAGTGTCTGCGCGCAGAGAGGAGCCAACATAATGCCCACCCCGATCGTTGCCGTGGTGACCTTCGATCACTTCAGTCCTTTTCACTTCGCCGTCCCCTGCCTCATCTTCGGCGACATCCTGCCGGGCCAGCCGCTGTTCGAGCTCAAGATCTGCTGCGGCGATGGCAACCACCACGCACACTCGGCGCATGGCTTCACCATTCAGGCTCCCTATGGGCTGGAGGTGCTGGCCGAGGCGGAGATCATCGTCATCCCCTTCTGGTACGACCCGGCAGCCCGACCACCCGCAGCGCTGCTCGATGCCCTTATCGCCGCCAGAGCCAGAGGTGCCCGACTGGTCGGACTCTGCCTCGGCACCTATGTGCTCGCCTACGCCGGGCTGCTCAATGGTCGCAAAGCGTCGACCCACTGGGAGTACGAACAAGATTTCTGCCGCCGCTTTCCCTGCGTGCAACTCGATACCAATGCTCTCTATGTGGATGACGAGGGGCTGGTCACCTCGGCAGGCACTGCCGCCGGGCTGGATTGCTGCCTCTATCTGGTACGCCAGTACCACGGCTCGGCCATCGCCAACAAGGTGGCGCGGCGGCTGGTGATCCCGCCTCACCGGGAAGGGGGCCAAGCCCAGTTTATCGAACAGCCGGTGCCCGCCTCCACCCGCGATGTCAGGATGAACCAGTTGCTCGATCACCTGCGTGCCCATCTGGCCGAACCCCACACCCTGGATTCTCTGGCGGCCCACACCCTGATGAGCCGCCGCACCTTTACCCGCCGTTTTCATCAGGCTACCGGCCTCTCGGTGGGTGAATGGCTGCTGGCGGAGCGGCTCAGGCGCAGTCAGGAGCTGCTGGAGGTAAGCGGTCATTCAATCGATCGCATTGCCGAGCTGGTTGGCTTCAAGAGTGCCACCTCTTTGCGCAACCACTTCCGCGGCCGCTTTGCCATCTCCCCCAGCGAGTGGCGACGATCTTTTCGCGGAAATAATGTCTGATGACATCCTCTATACCCGCTCACTCCGCTATGGCAGGCTAACCAGAAATCCCGAGGAGTCATCCCATGTCCCGTTCCGAACGCCTGCTGGCCCTGCTCCAGCTGCTGCGCGGCCACCGTTACGCCATAACTGGCGCGGAGCTGGCCAACCAGCTTGGCATCAGCCTGCGCACCCTCTATCGGGATATCGCCACCCTGCAGGCGCAAGGTGCCCATATCGAGGGTGAACCGGGGATCGGCTATGTGCTGCGTCCCGGCTTCATGCTGCCGCCATTGATGTTCAGTGAAGAGGAGCTGGATGCGCTAGTGCTGGGGTCACGTTGGGTCGTCGCCCACGGTGACGGAGCCTTGAGAGCATAGGCCAGCAGTGCGCTGGCCAAGATAGAAGCCGTACTGCCAGCCGACTATCGCCAGCAGCTCCAGAGCAATGCCCTGCTGATCGGCACCTCCCGCAGCGACCGCCTCACCGATGAAGCCCCGCTGCGCTGCGCCATCCGCCAGCAACGCAAGGTGACCCTGAGTTATCGTGACCTCAAAGATAAGGCCTCTGAGCGTACCGTCTGGCCCTTTGCCCTCGGCTACTTCGAACAGGTGCGGGTACTGGTAGCCTGGTGCGAACTGCGTAAGGGCTTTCGCCACTTTCGAGTCGATCGCATCACCCGAATGCAGCAGGAAGAGAGCCGCTACCCCAAAAGCCGGGAGAGCCTGCTGAAAGAGTGGCGCGCCACCCAGCAGATCCCGCAGCCGAAATTCATTGCTGACAGAAACTGACAGCAGGTAGCGCCATGCTGACAGGGTCGGCGCCAATGCGCCATCTCATCAGCAAGGAGCATCACCATGTTAGTCCCCCAATTCACCATCCTCTACGTTGCCAACCCGACCCGCAGCGCGCTCTTCTACCGCGAACTGTTCGGTCGCCAGCCGGTGGAGGAGTCACCTACCTTTGCCATGTTCGTGTTCGAATCGGGCGCCAGACTGGCACTCTGGTCCAGCGCCACAGTTGAACCTGCCGTGACCCAAACGGCCGGAGCGATGGAGCTGGCCTTCGCCCTCCCCGATGATGATGCCGTCGTTCGCCTGTCTGCCGAATGGCTGGCGCGCGGGCTCCCCCTGATCCAGGCGCCGACCAAGATGGAGTTTGGCTACACCAGCATGGCCCTCGATCCGGATGGCCATCGTCTGCGCCTCTACTGCCCGGCACCTGAGCTTGGTTAATCGGGTTCAATGTTCCACGTGGAACGTGCAACTCCTTCCGCCCAAAAACAAAAAGCCGCTCACAGGGAGCGGCTTTTTTATATCGGGCTGACAGCGTCGATTAGACGTCGAGGTTGGCTACGCGCAGAGCGTTGGTCTCGATAAAGTCACGACGGGGCTCAACGGCATCACCCATCAGGGTGGAGAAGAGCTGGTCGGCACCGACGGCATCGTCGATGGTGACGCGCAGCATGCGGCGGGCTTCCGGATCCATGGTGGTTTCCCACAGCTGGTCCGGGTTCATCTCGCCCAGCCCTTTATAGCGCTGGATGTAGATGCCGCGCTTGCCTTCGCCCATCAGCCACTCGACCGCTTCGACGAAGCTGGAGACCGGCTTGACCTTCTCGCCACGCTTGATGTAACCGCCTTCCTCGATCAGGTTGGCGATCTCCTTGCCCAGCGAGACCAGCTGACGGTACTCGGAGGATTGCAGGAAGTCGTAGCTGAGCGGATATTCGCGATCGACACCGTGCTGACGTACCACGGCGTGCGGCACGTACAGGCTGCGCTCTTCGTCACGACGAACCTGGATCTGGTACTGGATACCGTGGTTGCTCTCGTTGAGCACGGCTTCCATACCCTGACACCAGGCCAGCAGATCGCTCTCGCTGTTCAGCAGCGCTTCATTCAACTCCGGCTGATAGATCAGTTGGGTCAGCACGGCTTCCGGCGCACGACGAGACATGCGGGTGATCAGGTGAGTCACCGAGCGGTGCTGGTTGACCAGACGCTCCAGTGCCTCGCCACCGATGGCCGGGGCAGACTCGTTGACGTGCAGGGTGGCACCGTCCAGCGCCATGGCGGTCTGGTACTGCAGCAGCGCGTCTTCGTCTTTCAGATACTGCTCCTGCTTGCCCTTCTTCACTTTGTAGAGCGGCGGCTGGGCGATGTAGACGTAGCCACGTTCGATAATTTCCGGCATCTGACGATAGAAGAAGGTCAACAGCAGAGTTCGGATGTGCGCACCATCGACGTCCGCATCGGTCATGATGATGATGTTGTGATAACGCAGCTTGTCCGGATTGTACTCGTCGCGACCGATACCGCAGCCCAGTGCGGTGATCAGGGTGCCCACCTCTTGCGAGGAGATCATCTTGTCGAAACGGGCCTTCTCTACGTTCAGGATCTTGCCCTTGAGCGGCAGGATGGCCTGGTTCTTCCGGTTGCGACCCTGCTTGGCGGAACCGCCAGCAGAGTCCCCTTCCACTATGTAGAGTTCGGAGAGAGCCGGGTCTTTTTCCTGACAGTCAGCCAGCTTGCCGGGCAGACCGGCGATATCCAGCGCGCCTTTGCGGCGGGTCAGTTCGCGAGCCTTGCGGGCCGCTTCACGGGCACGGGCCGCATCGATGATCTTGTTGACCACGATCTTGGCATCGCCCGGGTTTTCCAGCAGGAAGTCAGCCAGCTTCTCACCCATCGCCTGTTCAACGGCGGTCTTCACTTCGGAAGAGACCAGCTTGTCCTTGGTCTGGGAGGAGAACTTGGGATCCGGCACCTTGACGGAGATAACGGCAATCAGACCTTCACGCACGTCGTCGCCACTGGCGGCAGACTTGGCCTTCTTGCTGTAGTCCTCTTTGTCCATATAGGAGTTCAGAGTACGGGTCAGTGCGGTACGGAAGCCAACAAGGTGAGTACCACCATCCCGCTGCGGGATGTTGTTGGTGAAGCAGTAGACCCCTTCCTGATAGGCGTCGTTCCACTGCATCGCCACTTCAACGCCGATACCATCCTGCTCGGTGGTGAAATGGAACACCTTCGGGTGGATCGGGGTCTTGTTCTGGTTCAGGTACTCAACGAACGCTTTGATGCCGCCTTCGTAACAGAAGTGCGCCTCACGGCCGTCACGCTCATCCATCAGACGGATGGAAACACCGGAGTTGAGGAAGGAGAGCTCGCGCAGGCGCTTGGCCAGGATCTCGTAGTGGAACAGGGTGTCGCTGAAGATGGTCGGGCTCGGCCAGAAGCGAACTTCAGTACCGGTGCCGGTGCTGTCGCCAATCTGCTTGAGCGGCGCTTGCGGCTCACCCAGATGATAGGTCTGTTCGTAGACGTGGCCGTTACGACGAATGGTCAGCAGCAGCTTGTCAGAGAGCGCGTTAACAACGGAGACGCCGACGCCGTGCAGACCACCGGAAACCTTGTAGGAGTTGTCATCGAACTTACCGCCAGCGTGCAGCACGGTCATGATGACTTCGGCAGCGGATCGGCCCTCTTCCGGGTGAATATCGACCGGAATACCACGGCCGTTATCGCGCACGGAGACGGAGCCATCGGAATGGATCTTGACCTGAATATCGGAGCAGTAGCCAGCGAGCGCCTCGTCAATGGAGTTATCGACGACCTCGAACACCATGTGGTGCAGACCCGAGCCATCATCCGTATCGCCGATATACATCCCCGGGCGCTTGCGGACCGCATCCAGGCCCTTCAGCACCTTGATATTCGAGGAGTCGTAAGTATTTTCACTCATAGCTTACTCTCTGCCTTCTCTAACGTTTCGGAGATTTTACCCTGTTCCACGTGGAACAACTTGCAGTCATTCGCATCCATCATGTCTGCGAGCTGACCGGTGTCGATGGCGGTGATAAACACCTGGGACGCACACTGCTTCAGCCTTGCGGCCAGCAAGCGGCGCTTGTCGACATCCAGTTCAGAGGCAAAATCGTCAATTAAAAAAATACAGCCACGGCTGCTATGTTGATTCAAATAGAGCCCTTGGGCCAGTCGCATGGCGCAGACCAGCAACTTCAGCTGACCCCGGGACAAAATATCCTGAGCGGGCACCCCGTTCGCCTTGAGACGCACATCGGCTTTCTGTGGACCGACACCGGTATAGCCCAGCGCCCGATCCCGCTCAAACCCCGCCTCCAGCAGATCGCCGAGGGGAGTATCTTTCTCCCAGCCCCGGTAAAAGCCGAGACTGATATCGAATTCCGGCAGAAAATCCGCCGTCATCTCCTTGATCAGGGGCGTAATGGCCTGACAATAACTGGCGCGAAACTCGGCCAGCTCACCACCCAGCCGCACCAACTCCTGATCCCAGAACGCCAGCTGGCGGTATTGGGTGCTCTGGCGCAACAGCGCATTGCGCTGTTTCAGCAGCCGCCGCACTCGTCCCCACAGGGCAAAGAAGGTCGGCTCCTGATGGAAGACACCCCAATCGAGCCAGGCGCGGCGAGCCTGAGGCCCGCCCGTCAGCAAGTTGAAACCATCGGGATGGATCAACTGCACCGGCAACAGCTCCGCCAAATCGGCAAGCCGCTGGGCCTGTGCCCCGGCAATCTTGAGCTGGGTCTCGCCACTCTTGTCTTTGGCAAGACCGATCGGTACCTGACGCCCCTCCAGCTCGCACTGGGCAAACAGGGTAAAGGCCCTCTCCCCCTGGCGGATGACCCGCCCGGTCAAATGAGTGCGAAAGGAGCGCCCCAGACCAAGGTAGTGAATGGCTTCCAGCACACTGGTCTTGCCGCTGCCATTGCACCCGACCAGAATGTTGAGGCCGGGCGACAGCTTGAGACTGGCTTGCTGGATATTGCGAAAGTCGCTGAGCTGGAGTTTGACCAGGGACACGACTAGATCCGCATCGGCATCACCACGTACTGAGCATCCTGATGTTCAAAATCCTCAATAATGGCACTGCTGATGGAATCGCTCAGGCTAATCCGAATTTGGTCACATTTTAACGTATTCAGCACGTCGAGCACATAAGAGACGTTAAAGCCGATCTCCATCTCGCCAGCGGCATATTGTACGTCAAGCAGCTCTTCGGCTTCTTCCTGTTCCGGGTTGTTCGCGGTGATGCGCAGCAGGTTTTCCTGCAGATTGAGACGCACCCCACGGAATTTCTCGTTGGAGAGGATGGCGGCGCGGGCAAACGCCTGACGCAGATCCTCACGGCCGGCGATCAGGGCCTTGTCGCTGTTGCGCGGAATGACGCGGCGCCAGTCCGGGAAGCGGCCATCCACCAGCTTGGAGGTGAAGATGAAGCCGTCCAGCGCAGCGCGCAGGTTGCTGCGACCGATCTGCAGACGTACCGGCTTGTCTTCCGCCTCCAGCAGACGCACCAGCTCCAGTACCCCTTTGCGCGGCAGGATAACCTGATGATCGGGCAGCGATTCCCCTACTACCTCGCGGCGGCAGGTGGCCAGACGGTGACCGTCGGTCGCTACGGTGCGCAGACCGTGACCTTCGCTCTCGAACAGCATGCCATTCAGGTAGTAACGCACATCCTGGCTGGCCATGGAGAACTGGGTCGCATCGATCAGCTTCTTCAGCTCCAGCTGGCTGATATCGAACTCGAGCACGGATTCCCAATCCTCGATGTTCGGATACTCGGTCGCCGGCAGGGTCGAGAGGTTGAAGCGGGAACGACCGGACCGGATGATCAGGCGCTCGCCTTCGGTATTGAGACGGATCTCGGCGCCTTCCGGCAGACCACGGCAGATATCCAGCAGCTTGCGCGCCGGTACTGTGGTGCGGCCATCTTCGCTGGCCCCGTTCAGATAGACCTGACCGATCATCTCTACTTCGAGATCGGTACCGGTCAGTGACAGCAGACCGTTGCTGACATCAAGCAGCACGTTGCCGAGTATCGGCAGGGTCGGTCGGCCGCCGAGGGCGCCGGACACCAGTTGCAGAGGACGTAACAGGGCCTCACGGCTAATTTCGAGCTGCATCTGTGCTCTCCGTTGTGATTAGGAGGAAAAGATTCGGATCAGGTTGGAATATTCGCGCTGCATCTGTCCACTCGATTCCGTTATCAGGAAGAAAGGGTACGGATCAGGTTGGAATAGTCCTCCTTGATGTCGTGACTCTCCTCCTTCAGCTGCTCGATCTTGCGGCAGGCATGAAGAACGGTAGTGTGGTCACGGCCACCAAAGGCATCACCTATCTCCGGCAAACTGTGGTTGGTCAGCTCCTTGGCCAGTGCCATCGCCAGTTGGCGCGGACGGGCAACAGAGCGGGAACGACGCTTGGAGAGCAGATCCGCCAGCTTGATCTTGTAGTACTCCGCCACCGTCTTCTGGATATTGTCGATGGTGACCAGCTTCTCCTGCAGTGCCAACAGGTCGCGCAGCGCTTCGCGCACGAAATCGATGTTGATGGCACGGCCGGTAAAGTTGGCGTTGGCTATCACCCGGTTGAGGGCGCCTTCCAGTTCACGGACGTTGGATCGCAGACGTTTGGCGATGAAGAAGGCCACTTCGTCCGGCAGATGGATCTGGTTCTCGTCTGCCTTGCGCATCAGGATCGCGACGCGGGTCTCCAGCTCCGGCGGTTCGATCGCCACGGTCAGGCCCCAGCCGAAGCGGGACTTGAGGCGATCCTCGACACCGTTGATCTCCTTCGGATAGCGATCCGAGGTCAGGATGATCTGCTGGTTACCTTCCAGCAAGGCATTGAAGGTATGGAAGAACTCCTCCTGGGAGCGCTCCTTGTTGGCGAAAAACTGGATGTCATCGATGAGCAGGGCATCGACGCTACGGTAGTAACGCTTGAACTCTTCAATAGCGTTGTTTTGCAGCGCTTTCACCATGTCCTGAACAAACCGCTCGGAGTGCATATAGATGACTTTGGCATCTTTTTTACTCTCCTTGATGGCATTGCCAACGGCGTGCAGCAGGTGGGTTTTACCCAGGCCGGTGCCGCCATAGAGGAACAGCGGGTTGTAAGCACCACCCGGATTGTCCGCTACCTGACGGGCAGCCGCACGCGCCAACTGGTTGGACTTACCCTCGACGAAATTCTCGAAGGTATAGTTCACGTTGGTGTTGCTCTTGTGGTTCGGCTCGGGCTTGGCTTCAGCCTTGCTTTCCCAGCTCTTCTGCAAGTTATTCACAGGCGCGGCACCCTGTACCGGCGCTCTGGCGACAGCAACAGGATGGGGACGATTACCTATATCAAAACGCAGGGCGGGGCCGTCGACCCCGCAGAGTTCGTTGATGATGCCGTTAACCCGGATGAGATACTTGTCTCGTACCCAGTCCAGAACAAAGCGATTCGGTGCATACAGGGTCAGAGTATTGTCACTCAACTCCGCTTGAAGCGGCCGGATCCACATGCTGAATTCTGCCGAGGGCAACTCATCTTGCAGCCGGTTAAGGCACTGCTGCCATAGCGAAGCAGTCACTCTAAACTCCTGTCGATTGATTAACTAAAGACCGGCTATTCTACGTTTTTAGCCGCCGGATCTCCAGCCATCGCCCGGTGGATCCAGCAAATAAGATCCTTGACTTTCAAGGATCCAGCGCCTTTGGATCGGATTTCATCCCCAAAGTTACCCACAGCTTGATCCACCGTCCGGATTGGTCGATCCCGTGCTTCTCTCCTGTTATTTCATATAACCAAATGTCATTTATTTTTTAAATTTTATTCCAATAACATCAGGGCCAAACCAGTTATTACAACTACAAATACAAGACATTGAGAGAGAGAAACACCATGAAAACATCCATCAAACTGATTTCCGGCGCAGCCATCCTGCTCGCCACCCTGTCCGGTCAGGCCATCGCCCAGGAGACCATCAAGGTCGGCATGTCTGGCAAATATTTCCCGTTCACCTTCGTCAAGCAGGACAAGCTGCAAGGCTTTGAAGTGGATATGTGGAACCAGATCGGCGAGCGCACCGGCTACAAGGTCGAATTCGTGACCGCCAGCTTCTCCGGCCTGTTCGGCATGCTGGAAACCGGCCGCATCGACACCATCTCCAACCAGATCACCATCACCGACGAGCGCAAGGCGAAGTACGACTTCTCCCAGCCTTACGTCTATGACGGCGCCCAGATTGTGGTACGCAAGGGCAACAGCACCATCCACGGCATCAAGGATCTGGAAGGCAAGAAGGTGGCCGTGAACCTGGGTTCCAACTTCGAAGAGCTGCTGCGCAAGAACGACCCGAACAAGAAGATCGACATCCGCACCTATGACTCCGCCTTCGAGCAGGATGTCGCCCTGGGTCGCATCGATGCCTTCGTGATGGACCGCGTCTCCACCGCCCAGCTGATCAAAGAGTCCAAGCTGCCGCTGCAACAGGCTGGCGCACCGTTCGAGACTATCGAGAACGCCCTGCCCTTCCTGAAGACCCCGGAGAAACAGGCGCTGCTGAAGAAGGTCGACGAGGCTCTGACCGCCATGCGCAAGGATGGCTCCCTGCGTCAGATCTCCGAGAAATGGTTCGCTTCCGACATCACCGACAAATAAATGATGGAATTTGACCTCGAATACACGCTGGGGCTGTTTCCCATCCTGCTCAAATACCTGGGCACCACGATGGAGATGGCCCTGTGGGGATTCGTGCTAGCACTCGTACTCTCGCTGGCCCTGGCGATAGTACGGGTGTTTCGCGTCCCTGCGATTCACTGGCTGGCGATGCTCTATATCTCGTTCTTTCGGGGTACACCGCTACTCGTTCAGCTGTTCCTGCTCTACTACGGACTGCCGCAACTGTTCCCGATCTTCGTGGGGATGGATGCCTTTACCGCCGCCATCGTCGGTCTGACCCTGCACTTCGCCGCCTACATGGCCGAGTCGATCCGCGCAGCCATCCTCGGCATTCACAAAAGCCAGATGGAAGCGGCGCTCAGTATCGGCATGAGCCGTTATCAGGCGATGCAGCGGATCATCCTGCCGCAGGCGGCCCGCATCGCCACCCCGTCGCTGATGAACTACTTCATCGACATGATCAAAAGCACCTCACTGGCCTTCACCCTGGGAGTGGCCGAGATCATGGGCAAAGCGCAGATGGAAGCCTCCTCTTCCTTCAAGTTCTTCGAGAGCTTTATGGCGGTGGCGCTGATCTACTGGGTGGTGGTGATCTTCTTTACCCGCTTGCAGCATCTGCTGGAAGTCCGTCTCAACCGTGCCTATTAAAGGAGGGCGTTCATGATCAAGCTAACCGGCCTCTCCAAGGCATATCACGGCAATCAGGTGCTCAACGGCATCGATCTGGAGGTCAAAAAGGGGGAAATTGTCGTCATCATCGGCCCCTCCGGCACCGGCAAGTCGACCCTGTTGCGCTGCCTGAACCTGCTGGAGACCCCGGATGCGGGCACCCTTGCCATCGACGATCTCGAGCTGAATCTGGCCAAGGCCAGCGAACAGCAGGCGATCGAGCTGCGTAAACGAGCCTCCTTCGTGTTCCAGAACTACGCCCTGTTTGCCAACAAGACGGCGCTCGACAACATCGCCGAAGGGCTGATCACCGTCTGGAAGCAGCCAAAAGCGGAGGCCCGCGCCACAGCGCTCGGCATCCTCAAGGATATTGGTCTTGCCGACAAGCAGGATGCCTATCCGGCGTCTCTCTCGGGCGGCCAGCAGCAGCGGGTCGGCATTGGCCGCGCCATGGCGGCCCACTCCAAGGTGATCCTGTTTGACGAGCCCACCTCGGCCCTCGATCCCGAGTGGGTCGACGAGGTTTTGGGACTGATGAAAGAGTTGGCCCGCCAGCACCAGACCATGGTGGTGGTGACTCATGAGATTGAATTTGCTCGTGATGTTGCCGATCGGGTGATCTTCATGGAAGGAGGGCGGATCGTCGAGCAGGGCCCGCCGGATCAGATATTGGTCGATCCCAAGGATCCCCGTACCCGGGAGTTCTTGCGGAAAGTCCTTAAATAGCTCTCTCTTTGGCGGCCTGGCCGCCTTTTTTATTGAGGGATCCCTTGTTTAACCCCGGGTTGCCAGTATAATCCGGAGCCCTTGATCCTCTGGATCCTCACGCTCGGCAGTGGCCTTTTCAAGACCATGGCAGGATGAGAGGGAACGGCGGATTGACTAAAAGCCGAACTCTGTTTAGAATTCGGCCTCTTTTGCTAGTCGTCACACGCTATAGCTGGCGCGTCGGCTAAGTGTGACAATCAAAACTGTACAGAAATACGGAATCGAATCATGAAACGTACTTTTCAACCGTCCAACCTGAAGCGCAAGCGCTCTCACGGTTTCCGCGCCCGCATGGCAACTGCCAACGGTCGTAAAGTTCTGGCCGCTCGTCGTGCCAAGGGTCGTGCCCGCCTGGTAGTCTAATGCCTACCCAGCACACCTTCTCTCGGGAGTTACGTCTGTTAACTCCCGAACACTTCAAACGCGTTTTTGCCGAGCCTGTCCGGGCCGCCTCTCCGCAGATTACCCTTCTCGCTTCTCCCAATTCGCTCGAACACCCTCGTCTTGGTCTCGCTGTGCCCAAAAAAGCACTCAAGCGTGCCGTCTGGCGTAACCGTGTCAAACGGGTGGTTCGGGAAAGTTTCCGCCTCAAACAACATCAGCTGCCCGCTATCGACATCGTGGTGATCGCCAAGGCCGGTGTGAAAGAGATGGATAACGAGGAACTGTTCAAGTTACTGGAAAAGCTATGGCGCACCCTGTCACGCCGTTGCAATGGGTAGCTATCAAACTGATACGCCTGTATCAGCTAATCATTAGCCCTCTGCTCGGGCCGCGCTGCCGTTTTACCCCGACTTGTTCCCAATTTGCGATAGAAGCCATCCGACTTCACGGTTTCATAAAAGGCGTTTGGTTAGCCAGCAAACGTCTATTAAAATGCCATCCCTTATCCGAGGGTGGTTATGACCCGGTTCCGCAACCAAAGCGAAGAAACTGAAAACTATGGAATCACAACGCAATCTACTCCTGATCGGTTTGCTGTTCGTGAGCTTTCTGCTCTGGCAACAGTGGGAGTCCGACAAGGCTCCGAAGCCGGCCCCGACTACCGTGGCCCAAACCGAACATTTCGTACCTGAAGCCGGTCAGACCGGTGATATTCCTCAGGTTTCCGAGCAAGCCAACGCGACTGCCGCACGCAAGCTGATCACAGTCTCCTCTGACGTGCTCAAGCTGACCCTGGATACCCAGGGTGGCGACATCGTGTCTGCCGAACTGCTGTCTCACAAACTGGAAGAGGGCAAGGACCAACCGTTCGTGCTGCTGACCAGCAAGCCTGAGCACCTCTATATCGCCCAGAGCGGTCTGGTGGGTCGCAACGGTCCGGACAGTCAGGCCGAAGGTCGTCCTACCTATGAAGCCGCCCAGACCAGCTATCAGCTGGCCGATGGTCAGGATCAAGTCGTCGTTCCGATGACCTGGACCGACAGCAAAGGCGTGGTCTTCACCAAGGAGTTCATCCTCAAGCGTGGCGACTATGCCGTTGGCGTTGATTACAAGATCGACAACAAATCTGCCGAGCCGGTTCAGGTGCAGTTCTATGGTCAGCTGAAGCAGACCGTAGCAACGCCGAAGGATCAGGAAGGTCATGCCATGGTAGCCAGCGCTTACCGTGGTGGTGCCTTCTCCACTGAAGATACACGCTACAAGAAGTACACCTTCGACGAGATGAAGGATGCCGACCTGAACAAGACCACCAAGGGTGGTTGGGTCGCCATGCTGCAACACTACTTCGTCTCTGCCTGGGCTCCGAATGCCGACGATACCAACAGCTTCTACAGCCGCGTGATCCCGGGTAAAGGCCAGGCCATCATCGGTTACAAGGCGCCAATGGTTGACGTGGCTGCCGGTCAACAGGCCGAAGTGACCAGCAAACTGTGGGTCGGCCCCAAGCTGCAAGACCAGATGGCCAAGGTAGCTAACCACCTCGACCTGACTGTCGACTACGGCTGGCTGTGGTTCATCGCCCAACCGCTGCACTGGCTGCTGACCGTGTTCCACGGTTTCGTCCAGAACTGGGGTCTGGCCATCATCATGCTGACCCTGCTGGTGCGCGGCATCATGTTCCCGCTGACCAAGGCCCAGTACACCTCCATGGCCAAGATGCGCATGCTGCAACCCAAGATTGCGGCCCTGCGCGAGCGCTTCGGCGATGACCGCCAGAAGATGTCTCAGGGCATGATGGAGCTGTACAAGAAGGAGAAGGTCAACCCGCTGGGTGGCTGCCTGCCGATCCTGGTTCAGATGCCCATCTTCATTGCCCTCTACTGGGCACTGATGGAGTCTGTTGAGCTGCGCCACGCGCCGTTTGCCCTGTGGATCACTGACCTGTCAGTGAAGGACCCCTTCTTCGTGCTGCCAATCCTCATGGGTGCCTCCATGTGGTATCTGCAGAAGATGAGCCCGACCACCGTAACCGACCCGATGCAGCAGAAAGTGATGCAGTTCATGCCGATCATCTTCACTTTCATGTTCCTCTGGTTCCCGGCTGGCCTGACTCTCTACTGGCTGGTGAGCAACGTCATCTCCATCATCCAGCAGACCATCATCTATCGTCAGCTGGAGAAGAAAGGACTGCATTCACGCAGCTAATCTTCCCGTGATGACAAAAGAGGCGGCCTTCGGGCCGCCTTTTTTATTACAATGTCCCCCACTACGTTTTCCTATCAGCGAACAAACGAGCCAAGCAAGATGACAACAGATACGATCGTGGCCCAGGCCACCGCGCCAGGCCGTGGTGGCGTCGGCATAGTCCGGGTCTCCGGCCCCGCCGCCGAACAGGTCGCCGGGATAGTGCTCGGCAAGCTCCCTCGGGTGCGCTACGCCGAATATCTGCCGTTCAAGGATGAGCAAGGCCAGGTACTGGATCAGGGCATCGCCCTGCTGTTCAAAGCCCCCAACAGCTTCACCGGCGAGGATGTGCTGGAGCTGCAGGGCCACGGCGGCCCCGTCATCATGGACATGCTGATCCGCCGCATTCTGAAAATCGATGGCATCCGCCCTGCCCGCCCCGGCGAGTTCAGCGAGCGCGCCTTCATCAACGACAAGCTGGATCTGGCCCAGGCCGAAGCCATCGCTGACCTTATCGAAGCCTCCAGCGAACAGGCCGCTCGCAGCGCCATGCACTCCCTGCAGGGGCAGTTCTCCAGCAAAATCCAGCAACTGGTGGAGAGCCTGATCCGGCTGCGCATCTATGTGGAAGCGGCCATCGACTTCCCGGACGAGGAGATCGATTTCCTCTCTGACGGCAAGGTGGCGGGCGACCTCTACAGCATCATGTCCGAGCTGGACGACGTGCGCAGTGAAGCCAAACAGGGCGCTCTGCTGCGGGAAGGGATGAAGGTGGTGATCGCAGGTCGTCCCAACGCCGGCAAATCGAGCCTGCTCAACGCTTTGGCAGGGCGCGAGTCAGCCATCGTCACCGAGATTGCCGGTACCACCCGCGACGTGCTGCGCGAACACATCCATCTCGATGGCATGCCGCTGCACATCATCGACACCGCCGGTCTGCGCGACACTCAGGACAAGGTGGAGCAGATCGGTATCGAACGCGCCTGGGCCGAGATTGAACAGGCCGATCGGGTGCTGTTTATGGTGGATGGCACCACCACAGATGCGGTTGACCCGCGGGAGATCTGGCCGGAATTTGTTGATCGGTTGCCAAAAAACATCGGCCTCACCGTCATTCGCAACAAGGCAGACCTGACCGGCGAGGATCTGGCACCGAGCCAGGAGCTGGGCCACGCCGTCTACCGCATCTCCGCCAAAACCGAACTGGGGCTGCCCGCCCTGCGCGAACACCTGAAAGCCTGCATGGGCTTCCAGGGCAACACCGAGGGGGGCTTTATGGCCCGCCGCCGCCATCTGGATGCACTGGAGCGCGCCGCCGAGCGCCTGCTGGTGGCCAAGGAGCAGCTGGAAGTGTTCGTGGCCGGCGAGCTGGTGGCCGAAGAGTTGCGCCTGGCGCAGGAGTCCCTCTCCGAGATCACCGGCGAATTCAGCTCCGACGATCTGCTGGGCCGCATCTTCTCCAGCTTCTGCATCGGCAAGTAATGTGGTGAAAAATCAGCAATAAAAAGCAGCCAGCGAGAATATAAGACATTGTAAATATTGAACTTTGTTTTTTACTGACTATTCTTGCCTGATCTTGTTTCGTGAGAATTTACCCCGAGAGTACCCCGAAGTAACCTCTCGGGGTACTTTCGGGGGACAATTATGAAGATCAGCATCGAATTCCGCGAACCTGACGCCGAAGGCAAGCGCGCTCTGCGCTTAACCTATTACGCCGGCTCCTACCTTGAACCAACCACGGGCATCCGCAAGCACAAACGCCACTGCGCCATCACAATGACCACAGCATCACTTGCTGATGATGTTTTCCACTACACCATAATCAAAGTGGGCTGACGGGAAGTTGCTGTGATATTTCATCGCCTGCTCGACAAACTCATCTGCCAATGGTGCTCGTTGCCGATAGTCATGAAACAGAATGGCCTGGAGATGTCCCAGCTTGCTGCGCTGCTCATCGGAGGGCAAGCCCTCATCATCCAACAGGCAGACTGTGGGCCGCCCCATTAGAATGGACTCGGCGTGTATGGAGGAAGCACCGTTGCACAACACAACATCAGCCTCCTGAATCGCTCGGATCGAGCACTCCTCAGCGGGAATGATGCAATCGGGAAAACGATTATTGAATAATTTCTCTACCTGCGCCACGTCCCGCCAAGCAGGTAACTTGACTCTGACATTTTCCGTTATAAGCGGAGCAAAGTAATCGACTATTCCTGAATCACCAAATCTCAGACGCAAGTGTTCAAACATACTGATGAACAGTACAATCCTCGGTTTATTTTTTTGGGCTGGCTGGCTAGGACGAGCACTTTTTGTATGCTTTATCCATCCACTTTCTATGACTTTCGTATGACGACCCAAGGTCGCCTGGAGTGCAGAGGATGAAAAAGGCGTAAGTATGTAGTCAAAAAGATCCAAAAACCTTAGTTCATTGAGATTTTTATCTCCAAAAGGAGTAAGAAGATCATGTGGAATATATATGGATTTCTTAGGTTTTAATTTTTGAATTATTTCTAATGGCGATAAATAATTTGGGTAGTGTTCATTAAATTTTGGCGCCAAAAACTTTGCAACATCTCTAGTTAAATTAGTATGTGCTGATGTAATGTAGACAACATCCTCACCAATAAAGGGGGCAAGTAAATCTTCATCCTGCGCTGTGAGTTGGCCAAAATCCAACTCTGTGACATCATAACCAACCGCCCTAAGGTATTTGCATAAATCAGCCAACACATACTCAGAATCTACGCCTGAGGTAACAATTTTCATGAGGTCTGGCCTTTTATTATGTGGTAATTTGAGAAACAGCAAACTGATTATCGCTTGCTCTTATCCCCACTCGCGGTGTACGCGTCAACTTGGTGTCAATGACATCAATAATGAGAGTGCTGCCAACCTCAACCATTACCTTGGTAGACATGACAGAGAGTGCAATAATAGTAGAGTACTGCCCAGCGGTAACATTCACCTCTTCACATGGTATAAATTTAGGCTCACTTATTATCCTCCAACTACCATCATTAACCCATAATGTGATAACAGGCATATCTGCCGTGGATGCCTGAAGCATACAGGCATACATATGACTATCTTGCGGGCCTGAATAGCAAGCGACCAGAGAAGCATGTCCACTCCCAGCCCCCAACCACGAAAATTTAGCCTTTATACTAATCACATCATCTACAGCAGTTTTTGCCTGAGCAATGGCCAGAGAAAAACCATCAGCTGGCGCCATAAAACCAATCTTGGTCGAATCAAATGGTGTTATCATCAAATTCTCCCAATAGAAATTTTCGGTATTGCAAATTGGGAGTCTAGCCGCCCTAAGTGTTACACAGCTGGGCGACTCAGTATAAATCGCCGGTGCAGAACCAAATACAGAATAAGAACCATCAGGCAAACATCCAATAGAGACAAAATCACATTTTTGATTTTCCGAAAGCTGTGCTATCTCATAGAAACCAACCTTATGAAGACGTTTTCTAGTGTTCTTGCTATGTACCACAAAATGGCAATTATCGATATATAAAATATGACTTTGACAAGCCCTCAGAAGTAGATTTAGGATATGTCGCTCACCAATAAAATCCTGCATCAGCCAAGGTGATGTGATACCAATACTTGTTACATGACGATCTTTCAAATGCAATACAAAATCGTCAACATTGCGAACATAAATAACTTCCTGATCTTGCAACAGTAACGAGACACCATCATGTAGCACTGGACATGCAAAAACTATATTGCACTGCTGCCAACTCTTGATATTTTTAGAAATACCAACAAAAACATCTTCAAGCTCAGCCGCTGTAACTATCACATCGTGGACATTGGCTGATGACATCACCGGTAATGAACTGACTTTCTCGCACAGAAGTTCTGTTATAGCCTGAAGTCTGGAGATATCATCACGCAGAGTTAGCTGCACCTCTGACAGTTGCTGGTTACCTTGCTCAATCCCCTGACTCAGATTAACCAGCTGTTCTGAAAAAATGAGATCAGCATCGCACTTTCCTGAACGCCTCAGGAATGATTGGAGAAAACGCGTAAATCGACTCATGGTATCGTCATCCAATAATTATTATTCAGTACAGTTTTGCCTAACTGCTCTCTTCAGGTATACAGACAAGGGCATAGAAATGGGTGTTATCCCATCGGTTGTACTCTTTTGGATAAATATCAACAACTTCCTTAATGCTGAAACCGGCTTGACGTATAAGATCTATCTCATGCTGTAGCCATCTATATTCAGAGTAGTAATCTGTTCCTAGCTCTTTGGAGTAACCATCAACAATGACATCTTCAGTACACCCCATCTGATGCTTGACTATCAAAGTACCAGCAGGTCGTATCCATGAGCGAGCCTTCTGATAAATCCGTTCCGCCTCTGTTCTATTAAAGAAATTCATCACACCAAAAATGGTAACAAGATCAAATTTCTCTGCCACATCAAATATATTGAGATCTTCATTAATAACTTTCAGGTTGTCCGTTCTTTTTATAAAATCGCTAAAGTTAGAATATTTTTCTACAGCGACTATTTTAGAGAAATCTTCTGTAAGGTGATTAACAAGCAGCCCAGTACCAGCACCAAGATCAAGCAGGGTTTTACTTTTATCTGAGAAACGTTTGACTAACTCAATATCAAAAATAGAAAAATCGGGGGCTTTATTTCTAGTCTCTATTGGTGATTTTATTTTGCTGGCTAGTTTTTCATAATAACTATTTATTTTATGATTACCACTACTCCACGAGTCCACAAAATCAACAGCTTTCTTATAGTCTTCATAAGTGTCAATATCTTGCGCTCGTATTATCTTCGCAGACATTGGCAATAATGGTTCTAAAAGATTGTAAAGATGGCCCGAGGTAAATCTTATATTTTCCCTGCGGATGGCAGCAGGTCCAGACCACTCGTAATCACCATCATCTCTGGAAAATGAAACAACTTGTTCTTGTTCATTAAGCTTCACAAAAACTGCGTCTTCGCTCACTTTTTGACTCACCCCAATAAATTCTTGCTCTGCTTCAATGCACTGAGCAATATCATCTGGGTGAACTAATAGATCCCCATCCCAAGCAATAATCATTTCATTAGCATGTTTACCACCAAGATAGAGACTAGCGCCAGTTTTAGAGTGAAAATAATCGTGATTGAAAACAAAAATAATATCTTTTCTGATCGAGCATACTTCATCAATAAGACTGCTAGCCTGAAAACCAACAACTATTCTAAGATCACTTACATGCCGGAATTGTTCTAGCTGTAGATGAATAAGTGGCACCCCTTGTAGCTTAATAAGCGACTTTGTTTGTCCCAGCCCAAGGCGCGAACCAACCCCCGCAGCACTAATTACCACTGACCTTCCATTTTGAGGTGATTTTATCTGTTGCAGTAACCTGAGCATAGCAACAGAATCATATACTGCATAATCTGCAACTTGCATGACCGTATTTGCCGGTTGGTGAATCAAGCCGCAAGCAATAGAAACATCAGCGATCCTCATGGCCTCAGCATCATTATTTCCATCACCGATGAAAACGACTTGCTCACCTTGCGCTTGATACTCTTTAACAATATCTTCTTTCTTTAGTATTTTGGTTAATCGAACCTTGCCATTGGCATCAACTTCCCCTTCTGATGAACGAATTACGCACTCTATTTTTTTGGCTAATTCTGCGATCCAGCCATTATAATTTCCAGTGGCAATAATACAGTCATCACGGTTACTATTGATAAAATCGAGCAGAGACTGGTTAAGGGGAATATCCGCTACGATGCGAGCAACTTGAGCCACATCTAGGTGACCAAGTATGTCAACCCGCTTGATGAAACTTTCCATGAATGGGATCTGACCATTAATAGTCTGGGCAGTTAACTCTTCTATTTGCGTAGTGACATTGAAACTTTTAGCTATGATAGGCAATGTTTCACAGCAGCTAAGAGTTCCGTCGAGATCGAAAATAAATTTCATCCTTTGCCTCGCTAGATTGGCAATATCTAAACGTTTGTATTTATAAGACAATAAGCAAGTGAAGTCGAGACAATCTGGCGCAGGATCATACCCAGATCAGATGGACTTAGCCCACGATGGTAGACATATTCTGTTCTCACGACGAGACTTATTCGAAGACCTCTGGTGTGACGCGCATCCAAGGTGGCTCTAGCGTCGCACTCTGTAGTAGAACGCTTCAATGCAATCGAAGATTTCGGCGCGGACCAGATCGTGGGTTTTGTTGATCCTTTTTATGATGCGATCTTTTTTTCAGCGAACTGAAGAACGATTCAGAGACAGCATGATCCCAACAGTTGCCACGTCGGCTCATATTGGGGGCCAAGTTATTGGCCCCAAAAAACACTGCCTATCGTTACTGCCATATTGGCAACCCTGATCCGACTACACGATAGCCAATCCACAAACCTAAAGGCGGCGCAGGCACCACATGAAGTAAGCGCCCCCTAATAGGGTGGAGACCAGCCCGACCGGCACCTCCTGCGGGAAGAGGATCTGCTGGCCGACCCAGTCCGCCGATACCATCAACAGGGCGCCGGAAGCGGCGGCCCCAAGCAGGTGCCAGCGTGCCCGCACCAACCCCATCAGCTTGGCCATATGTGGTGCCAGCAGACCAACGAAGGAGAGCGGCCCCACCACCAGTGTGGCGCTGGCAGTGAGCACGGCCACCAGCAGCAGGATGGCGAGCTGGGCACTGTTGAGGCGAATGCCCAGCGCGGTCGCCACCGCACTCCCCATTGGCAGCAGATCGAGCCAGCGGCTGACAAGCAGGCAGGCGGCCAGCATCAACAGCGCCAGCCCCACCAGCCCATAGGCCACCGGCAGGGTGACGTAGTAGGTGGAACCGGACATCCATGAGAGCAGTTGCTGCACCCGCAGGTCACCGTTGGCCAACGCGATGGCCTGCAGCGGCTCAAACAACGCCGTGATGGCGATACCTGAGAGCAGGATCCGCTCCGGCTGGAAGCCGTGCTTGCGATTGACCACTCCCAGCAGCAAGAGACAAGCGAAGGCCCCGATCAGGCCGCCCAGCAGCATTATGGGCAACGGCAAAGCTGGCAGCAGTAAGGCCGTCGCTATCACCCCCATAAAGGTGCCGCCGCTCACCCCCAGCAACTCCGGGCTCGCCATCGGGTTGTTGCTGACCCGCTGCAACAGGGTGCCCGCCAGCGCCAGCAGCACGCCAGCAGCCCCCGCCGCCAGAGTGCGCGGCAGCCGCCACTCCAGCTGGGCCTGCCAGCGCAGCCAGCTTGGCCAACTCCAGCCCATCATCCCCTGTCCAACCAGCAGGGAGGCGACCACGGCCAGCATCAGCCCGACCAGCAACAGGCCAATAAGGCGAGCCGGTGCCGGATGGCGGGCCACCAGCAGGCCGGCGTTTGCCTTTGGCGTACCCGACTTGATGCCAAGGCGCGGGATCAGCCAGAGCAGCAGCGGCGCGCCCAGCATGGCGGTCATGGCGCCAGTGGGGATCAAGACTGGCCAGAAGCGGCTCAGACTCTGCAGCAGCAGATCGGTCGCCGCCAGCAGCAGGGCGCCGAGGATCGGTGTCCACAATAGCCGTTGGCCAAGCTGACGGATCCCGAGCAGCCGCACCATGGCGGGCGCTGCCAATCCGATAAAGCCGATTAGCCCAACCACGCTCACCACGCAAGCGGTGACAAATACCGCCAAGCCAAGCCCCGCCAGTCGCAAGTGTTGGAGGGAGACCCCCAGACTGCGGGCGCTGGCATCATCCAGCTCCAGCACCGCCAGCGGGCGCACCAGTACTGCGGCCAGCAAAGCGGCTGCCAGCAGGCGGGGCAACAGATAACTCACCCCGCTCCAGCTGTTCTGCACTAGCGAGCCACTGCCCCACACCAGCAAGCCTTTCAGCTCCTCCTGAAAGAACAGCAAGAGCCCCATGCTGATGGCCGCCAGATAGAGGTTGATCACCAGCCCGGCAAAGACGATGACCACCGGATTGAGCTGGCGACGCCAGGCCAGGGCAAACACCAGTGCCATCGCAAGGCTGCCGCCGGCCATGGCGATCCACTCCCGCCCCAGCAGCAACCAGGAGGGGGCAAATAGGGTCACCATCATCAACGCCAGTTGAGCGCCGGAGGCTACCCCCAAGGTGGTCGGAGACGCGAGCGGGTTGCGCAGCACCTGCTGCATCAGGGAGCCCGCCAGCCCGAGCGCCGCTCCGGCCAGCAGGGTGACCACCAAACGGGGCAGCCAACTGAAATGCACCACCGCCTGGCTGACGTCATCCAGATTGGGGGCGAACAGGCTCTGCCACCAGAGCGCACCGGGCAGCTGGCGAGCCAGCTCCCAACATCCGAGCGAGAGGGTCAACCCCAGCAGGATCGAGACCGGCCGCAGCAGCGGCGATGTGAGCAGTCGCTTCATCGGTTAGCCTCCATACGCTCGGCATCTTGCAGCAATGCATCGCTGAGCAGACCGGCGAAACGGCGGGCGGCAAGTACGCCGCCAAAACTCCAGACCGCAGGCAGATGCAGCACGGGCGCCTGCCGTACCAGCGGCAGATGCTGCCACAACCCCGGCTCCTGAAGCCGTTCACTCACCCCGACCGGAATGGGATCGACCACCACCAGCCGCGCGGTTGGCAAGGTCATGAACTGCTCGATGCTGACCACCGAGAAACCCCAGTCATTGGTCTGCTCCTGCCAGCCATTTTGCAGCCTGAGCCGCGTTATCACCGCATCGAACAGGCTGTGGCGACCAAACACCCGCACATGGCGCTCATCGATAAACTGCACCACCAGCAGGGGCGGCAGATCCGCAGGCAATCTGACCTGCATGCTGGCGAGATCCCGATCCAGCCCCGCCAGCAGCCGTTCGCCCTCGGCGATTTTACCCACCATACGAGCGAGGGTCAGGGTCACCTCGTGCAGCCGCTGCCACAGATCGGTTTGCCCATCATAGAGGGCGATGGTGCTCACCGGCGCGATGCGGGAAAGAGTTGGCGCCAGCGGGGCCGCCAGCGGCGAGATGAGGATGCGATCGGGTTTGAGCTCCGCCAGCAGCTCGCGGTTGGGCTGGGTGCGCAGGCCGATATCCACCACCCCGGCGGGTAGCCGTGGCTCGCCGACCCATGCCTGATAGGGACCTGCATCCCCAACGGCCAGCGGAGTCACCCCGAGCGCCAGCAGGGTCTCGGCTATGGTCCAGTCAACGGTGGCGATACGGGGTAGCGACTTCACAGCATCGGTTTGAGGGAGCTCTGCAGCGGCAGGCATCGTTGGCTCGGCCTGCAACATAAACGGAGCCAAGAGGCAGCAGAACCAGCCAACTTTCTTGAATAAAAGCATCGAGGTAACAAGCCTTATCTAAACGATGGCGATGGGATGGGCATGAGCCGGGTGGCGAATGACCTCCATCGGAATGCCATAGATGGCGTGCAGGGTCTCGCTGGTCATGATCCCCTCAGGTTCGCCGTGGGTGAGCAGGCGGCCGGAGTGAAGTGCCACCAGCCGATCGCAGAAGCGGGAGGCCATATTGATGTCGTGAATGACGATGATGACCCCGAGGTTAAGCTGACGACTCAACTGCTTGACGAGCGTCAGCACCTCCACCTGATGGGCCACATCCAGCGCGGCCAGCGGCTCGTCCAGCAGGATAAAGCGGCTCTCCTGCGCCAGCAGCATCGCCAGCCAGACCCGCCCTCGCTCGCCGCCGGAGAGGGTATCCACCAGCCGATCGGCAAAGCGTTCGGTATGGGTAAGGGCGATAGCCCGATCGACCTGACGGTGATCCTCCGCCCCCATCCGGCCCAGCAGACCGCGCCAGGGGTAGCGGCCCATCTCCACCAGCTCCCGCCCGAGCAGATTCTCGGCGCTCGGCAGATGCTGGGGCAGATAGGCCACCTGACGGGCGAACTCCCGGTTGCCCCAGTCGTGCAGCGGCTTGCCATCGAACAGGATTTCGCCATCGCTGAGCGGTTGCTGGCGAGCCAACAGCTTGAGCAGGGTCGATTTGCCCGAACCATTGTGGCCGATGAGGCCATAGACCTGTCCCTGCTCGAAACGCAGGTTAGTGGGGTGCAGCAGCGTGCGGTCATTGACCGTAAAGCTGGCTGATTTCATCTCGAACATAAGCAATTCCTGTGCTGGCTTGTCGCCAGTCTCATCGGTGCCGGCACCTCGCAATCCAGGTGGGCGATCGCATCGCGGCTCACTGCGGCGCGGCGCGCGCCGGTCAGTTCGGTGAGCTGGCCCTGACGCATCTCCAGCAGGCGATCGGCCAGCGCGAAGTAGTGATCATCGTGACTGATAGCAATCACCGTCTTGCCCATCTCCTTGAGGCGCGGCAACAGCAGCTGATAGAAGATGCGGCGGAACTGGGGATCCTGATCCGCGGCCCACTCGTCAAACAGCATCACCTCGCGCTGCTCGGCCAGCGCCAGCAGCAGGGCGACTCGCTTGCGCTGCCCCTGGGAGAGCTCGATATCGGTGATAAAGCCATCCTCGATGGTGAGCTTGCTGCCCATCTGCAACCGCTCCAGCCACTCGGCGACCAGCTCATCTTTGGGGTCTGGCCCCAGCAGATGCTGGAACAGGTGATAGTCGGTGAAGATGGCGGAGAAGAGCGCCAGATAGCCGTTGCGATCGGTGACGGGTTCATCATCCAGCAGGATCCGGCCCGATACCGGCTGGTAAAGGCCGGTCAGCAGCATGGCCAGCGTCGACTTGCCGGAGCCATTGCCGCCGATAATGAAGATCTGCTCCCCCTTTTCGATGACCAGATCGATGGGGCCAACGGCAAAGCCGCCCTCTCCCTGATAGTGAAAGCTCACCTGCTCCAGCTCGATACGCTGCCAGGGGCGGATGGCGGGCGGCAGTGGGAAGTCCGCATCCGGCTCGGCCAGATTGAGGGCGGCGATCTTGTCGAACGCCACCTGAGCGGCAAGCAGGGTCGGCAGGGCGCCAATCCCCTGCAACAGCGGGGTGCGCAGGAACAGCAGGGTCAGCGCGAAGGTGGCGGCCACATTGGTGTTGGCCCAGCCAAGGCCGTTGGCCAGAAAGAAGACCAGACCGATCGCCCCCAGCATCATGATATTCGACCAGTTCACCGCGCTCAGGTGATAGGTGTCGGCGCGAATGATCTGCTGGCGGTAGTCACGGGCATCTTGCTCATAGAGCTGGTGGTAAACGAAGTGAGCCCGCTCGCGGTTGAGCGCCAGCTCCTTGCTGCCCGCGATGATGGCCTGATAGTTCTGATAGAGCCGATCTTCGGCCTGACGCATGTGGGAGAGATGGCGATAAACACGGTTCACCAGCAACCAGCCCACCACCATGGTGACGGTGACCCAGAGCGCAGTCACCCCGAGCAATGCAGGAGAGAGCCAGCCAAGGTAAAGGGCAGAACCCAGCGTGAGCACCAGCCCCTGCACCAGCTCAGGCAGGCGCACGAAGGCGATGGTGATCTGGCCGATATCGCTGGAGAGGGAGGCCAGCAGTGGCCCCTGACCAATCTGGCGGATGCGGGCGACATCGGTATCCAACAGTTGCTTGAGCAGACGGCCACGCAACCGGTAGACAAAATGGTGACCGAGAGTGGTCAGGGCCAGCTGAGATCCGAGAGTGATCACCAGCAGCAACACAATCAGGCCGACCAGCTGACCGAGGATCGGCAGCGGATCACCTATAGATTCGATAAGAGACTGATTGATAAAAGCAATGACGCCAATCCCGCTGACGGCACTGAGCAGACTGAGCAGGGTGATGGCGATAAAGGGCCAACGATATTGGCGATAAACCAGAGACAAGAGTTCCATAACGGACCGGTATTCCAGAGAGATCAGAACAACTGCGGGTGAAAAGAAGGGCGGGAATCCGGTTCCCGCCCGACTTCGATTACCAGCGGTAGTTGATGCTGCCCACTACGCTGCGCGGCTCGCCGTAGTAGCAGTAGTAGTCACAACTGGCCACGTAGGTTTCACCCAGCAGGTTGTTGACGTTGAGCTGGGCACGCCAGTTCTTGGCAAAGTCATACCCGATCATCGCATCCCAGACGGTATGGGCCGGCACCTCGGCAGAGCCGTAGATGGGGGTGTAGTCCGCATTCACGGCGCCAATACCCACGCTGGAACCGATATAACGCACACCGGTACCCAGCTCCAGACCCGAAGCCACCCCTTGCTGCACCTTGTAGTTACCCCAGAAGGAGGCCTGGTGGCGCGGGATCAGGCTGGCACGGCGATCGCTACTGCCTGTGTCGTTGGTTTTGGCATCGGTGTAGGTATAAGCAGCGGTCAGACGCAGCGCATCGGTCACCTGCACGCTCCCTTCCAGCTCAACCCCCTGAGAGGTCACTTCACCCGCCTGGGTCTGCTGGCCGGAACCGGTAGAGACCAGCGAGTTGGTCTGGGCCAGATCGAACAGCGCCAGATTGATGTAACCGTCGAGGAAGGCAGGCGCATACTTCACGCCGGTCTCGTAGAGCTTGCCCTTGAGCGGCTTGTAGGAACTCTTGGTGTTGGGATCGATCCCCGGCAGCACCTCGAACGACTCGGCATAGGCAAAGTAGGGAGAGAGGCCGTTGTCAGCCAGATACATCAGGCTGCCCGAGAGGGAGAGCTCGTGATCGTACTGGCGCTCGTCCTTGCTGGTATTGGTGTTGTGGGTCTCCACATAGTCAAAACGGCCACCGGCAGTCAGCAACCAGCGATCGTCCCAGCGGATCTGGTGCTGGGCATAGAGACCGCTCTGGCCCTTGCTGCTCTTCTGGTGAGTAGCAGTCGACTCATCAAAACCGGGGAAGCCGCTGTAATCCGGGTTCATGGTATTGATGGAGCCCATGGCGTAGTTGTCGGCCTCGACCCCTTCATTGACGTGACGCTGCAGATCCACCCCCAGCAGCAAGGTCTGCTCGGTGCTGTCGGTGTTCCAGTAGCCCACCATCTGGTTGTCCATAGTGGCACTCTTGGTATTGCCATCGCGGTAAACCAGGCCACGACTGGCGGTTGTGCCTTCATAGGTCGGGAAGATATAGGTCTGGCGCAGCAGCAGATCGTTGTAGTTGAAGCGGACGTTCTGCTTGAACTCCCAGGTCTGGTTGAGCTGGTGGGCCAGCTCGTAACCGGTGGAGATCTGGGTATTGCGGTTGCGATCGTAATCCGGCTGGCTCAGGTTGGTGGAGGGATCAATCTGGCCACCTGACGTATTCAGGGTGCCATAGACCGGGAAGAAGCCGTTGGTCGGGACCCCTTCGTCGTGCAGAAAACTGGCCAGCAGGGTCAGGCTGGTACGATCCGAAAGATCGAAGGTGACGCTGGGCGCCAGATAAACCCGATCGTTGTAAGTACCGGTAAGCACCCCATCACGCTCTTTATAAAGAGCAACCATGCGGTAGCGGCTGTTGTCGGAGAGCGCGTCAGAGACGTCCACCCCGACTTGACGATGATCCCGGCTGCCAAGCTGCAGATCCACCTGCCCTTGCGGCGTGGCGGTCGGCCGCTTGCTGATGGCATTGATCACCCCGCCCGGAGGCGCCTCACCGTAAAGGATCGAGGCTGGCCCTTTCAGCACTTCCACACTCTCCAGACCGAACGGTTCCGGCGTCCAGACGTAGTAGCCGGTGCCAAACAAGCGGTTGCCATCCAGATAAGAGGCGGCATCGAAGCCACGCACCTTGAACCAGTCGGTGTTGTTGTCGGAACCATAGAGACCGGTCAATACGCCGGAACGGTAGCGAATCGCTTCATCCAGCTGCAACACGGCGTGCTGATCCAGTTCCTCGCGATTAACCACGGAGACGGCGCGAGGGGTCTCGGCCATCGGCACTTCCACCTTCATGGCCGTACCGGTCACCACCATGGTTTCGCTGGCTTTGGGCAGCTCAGCGGTGGTTTGTTCGGCCATCAGCGGCAGGGAGACGAGCAAACCGGAGAGCGAAAGCACGCCGAAGGCGCCCTTCTTGCCGGGTCCTGTAGTGTATTTTTGCGCAATCATATTAAAGTCTCGTTTATCAATGAGTTATGTTGTTTTAATTGTTATTTGTGGTCGTTTGTCACGACATCACCCTGTTCCATGGGCGAATAAAGCAGCGCAATCCTACTACAGGAGCCGTGATCGAATCGATTCAATAATTGCCAATCATTTGCATCTACATTGTTATCTAGCTGCATCATTGGCAGGATCTCGCAGGGGATGGGAGTCATCAGGAGAGCCATGAGCGGAGAAGACAATGGAGAGGAATATAAAGAAGCAGAAAAAAGATCGGCAGGATGGATCCGGTGGCATTATCTGACTGGATCCATTATCCCCAAGCTTTATCCATATTTATCCACACCCTTTGGCGGTAGAATCCGGCTTTCCGTTTCTTTGTCTGAAATCAGGATCCATTCCATGGCCAAACTCAATCTCGTCGTCGGCTCCATGCTGGGCGCCGCCGAATATGTCGCAGACCACGTCGCCAACCTGCTGGAACAGGCTGGCCACCAGACTCGGATCCACAACCCGGCCAAGCTGGCAGAGGTGCTGGATGATGCGGGATCCATCCTGCTGGTGGTCACTTCCACCCATGGTGCCGGGGATGTGCCCGACAACCTGCAACCCTTCGCCAAGGATCTTGCCGAGCAGCATCCGGATCTTAATTCATTGAAATATGGAGTGATTGCCCTTGGTGACAGCAGTTATGACACCTTTTGCCAGGGTGGCAAGACGCTGGATCGGCTGCTGGCCGAATGCGGTGCCAGCCGGATCGGCGAGCGGCTCGACATAGATGTGACCCAACACGAGATCCCCGAAGATGCCGCAGAAGTGTGGATCCGCGACTGGATGACGATGATCGTCTGATCAGCGTGCGGGAGATCCTGAAAAAAAGCTTGATCTCCCCACTTATCCCCAGATCGACTATCCACCGTGTTATTAACAGATTGATCCGGGGGAGTTGTTCTACAAGGTTACCCACAACGCCCAGGGGTAATGTGCATAACTACGGTGTAAAGCTCTGCAAAACCTATAGTTATCCATGTATTAGATCCAGACCGACAGACCTCTGTGTATAAAAGTCCTGGTTATCCCCTCGTTCACCGAGCCAGGATCCAAGCTTTTCCACAAGCTAGGATCGTCCTTAAATTAATGATCTTTATGATCAAAAAGTGCTTATCAACAGAAAGGGCGGATCCTAATAAGAGATCCAGTAAAAGATCGATCTAAAGATCCTTAAGATCTAATTAGTGGATCCTCCCTTCATACTGAACGTTAAGTAGACGTTCCCCTCAGGACGCGAAACAGATAGAATGTTCCGCCCTTTAGCCCAGGCAAATAAAGATCTTCAGGCGTGCAGATCAAGGTGATCCCAATGCAATACCATGAACAATTTGATGTGATCGTCGTCGGTGGCGGTCATGCCGGAACCGAAGCAGCAACAGCGGCAGCCCGTATGGGCATGAACACCCTGTTGCTGACCCACAATATTGATACGCTGGGACACATGTCCTGTAATCCGGCGATCGGCGGGATCGGCAAGGGACACCTGGTCAGGGAAGTTGACGCACTCGGCGGGATCATGGCGCGTGCCATCGATCTTGGCGGGATCCAGTTCCGCACCCTCAACTCCTCCAAGGGCCCGGCAGTACGAGCCACTCGTGCCCAGGCGGATCGCCTGCTCTACAAGGCTGTCGTTCGCCAGATGCTGGAGAACTACCCGAACCTGAAGATCTTCCAGCAGGCTTGTGACGATCTGATCATGGATGGGGATCGTGTTGCCGGTGTGGTCACCCAAAGCGGGATCCGCATCAGCGGCAAGACTGTGGTGCTGACGGTCGGTACCTTCCTGAATGGTTTGATCCACATCGGGATGGAAAACTACAAGGGCGGTCGTGCCGGGGATCCTCCCTCGATCGCTCTGGCCCAGCGCCTGCGTGAACTGCCGCTGCGCATCGATCGTCTCAAGACGGGTACGCCGCCGCGCATCGATGCTCGCAGCGTCGATTTCTCTGTGATGCAGGCCCAGCACGGCGACGATCCGCGCCCCGTCTTCTCGTTTATCGGCGATGCCAGCCAGCATCCCCGTCAGGTGCCCTGCTACGTCACCCACACCAACGAGCGTACCCACGAAGTGATCCGCAATAACCTGGATCGCAGCCCCATGTACGCCGGGGTGATCGAGGGGATCGGCCCGCGCTACTGCCCGTCGATCGAAGACAAGATCACCCGTTTTGCCGACAAGACGGCGCACCAGATCTTCGTCGAGCCGGAAGGCCTGACCACCCACGAGCTCTACCCGAACGGGATCTCTACCAGCCTGCCGTTTGACGTGCAGGTGCAGATCGTTCGCTCCGTGCGTGGCTTCGAGAACGCCCACATCACTCGCCCCGGCTATGCCATCGAATATGATTTCTTCGATCCGCGGGATCTCAAGGCCAACATGGAGAGCAAGTGCATTCCAAACCTGTTCTTCGCCGGCCAGATCAACGGGACGACCGGTTACGAAGAGGCGGCGGCACAAGGCCTGATGGCCGGTCTGAACGCGGCCTTGCGTGCCCAGGACAAGGATCCCTGGAACCCGCGTCGGGATCAGGCCTACATGGGTGTGATGATGGATGATCTCTCCACCCTGGGGACCCGCGAGCCTTACCGCATGTTCACCAGCCGCGCCGAATATCGCCTGCTGCTGCGGGAAGACAACGCCGATATCCGCCTGACTGCCATCGGTCGCGAACTGGGTCTGGTGGATGACGAGCGCTGGAGCAAATTCAACGCCAAGATGGAACAGGTCGAGCTGGAGCGTCAGCGCATGCGTTCAACCTGGATCCACCCGCAACATCCGTCACTGGAGGCAGTCAACGCTCTGGTCAATACCCCGCTGACCCGCGAGCAGAGTCTGGAAGAGCTGTTGCGTCGTCCCGAAGTAACCTACGATGCCCTGATGGCCATCGACGGGGTCGGTCCGGCCATCGCCGATCCGGCCGCCGCCGAGCAGGTGGAGATCCAGATCAAGTACGCCGGTTACATCGAGCGCCAGCACGACGAGGTGGAGAAGCAGCTGCGCAACGAGAACACCCTGCTGCCGCTGGATCTCGACTACCGCGATGTGAACGGCCTCTCCAACGAGGTGAAAACCAAGCTGAACGATGCCAAGCCGCAGACCATTGGTCAGGCTTCCCGCATCTCCGGCATCACCCCGGCGGCCATCTCCATCCTGCTGGTTCACCTGAAAAAACACGGCCTGCTGCGTAAAACCGCCTGAGGAATCCCATGTTGGAAAGATTGAACGGCCTGCTCAAGCAGGCCGAAATTGTTATCACCGATACCCAAAAGAGCCAACTGGTGCAGTTGGTCGAGTTGCTGCACAAGTGGAACAAGGCTTACAATCTCACCTCGGTGCGAGATCCGGACGCCATGCTGGTCAAGCATATCCTCGATAGCCTGGTGGTAAGCCCCCACTTGCACGGTGAGCGCTTCATCGACGTGGGGACCGGTCCCGGCCTGCCGGGATTGCCGCTGGCGATCATCAATCCGGACAAGCAGTTCGTTCTGCTAGACAGTCTGGGCAAACGGATCAACTTCATCCGCCAGGTCATTCTGGAGCTGGGGTTGACCAATGTGACGCCGATCAAATCCCGGGTGGAAGAGTATCAACCCGAAGTCGGGTTTGATGGTGTACTCAGCAGAGCGTTCGCTTCGCTAGAGGACATGCTGAGCTGGTGTCACCACCTGCCGTCAGAACAGGGCTGCTTCCTCGCGCTCAAGGGACAATATCCCGCAGAGGAGCTGGCCCAGTTGCCTGCCAATATCCGTCTGGTAGCCTGTCATGAGCTGCGGGTGCCGGAGCTGGAAGGCGAACGTCATCTGCTGGAATTCAAACATATCCAGCCCGAATAGGGTCGCAGTTTCATTTAGGGGATAGTGTGGGAAAAGTCATTGCCATAGCCAACCAGAAGGGTGGAGTGGGTAAAACCACCACCTGTGTGAACCTGGCCGCCTCCATGGCCGCCACCCGGCGCAAGGTGCTGGTGATCGATCTGGATCCGCAGGGCAATGCCACCATGGGCAGCGGCGTCGACAAGTACGAAGTCGAGCGCACCGCCTATGAGCTGCTGATCGAAGATGCTCCCATCAGCGAGGTGATCATACCCGAAACTTCCGGTGGTTATCACCTGATCGCCGCCAACGCCGACGTGACCGCAGCCGAAATCCGCCTGATGGAGTTTTTCGCCCGCGAGATCCGTCTGCGCAATGCGCTGGCCTCGGTGCGGGACAAGTACGACTACGTCTTCATCGACTGCCCACCTTCCCTCAACATGCTGACCGTGAATGCCATGGCCGCCGCCGACTCCGTGCTGGTGCCCATGCAGTGCGAATACTATGCGCTGGAAGGGCTCACCGCCCTGGTCGACACCATCAGCAAGCTGGCCGCCGTGGTCAATCCCGATCTCAAGATCGAAGGTGTGCTGCGTACCATGTACGATCACCGCAACCGGCTGGCCAATGATGTGTCCGATCAGCTAAAACAGCACTTTGGCGACAAGGTCTACCGCACCATCATTCCCCGCAATGTTAGACTGGCTGAGGCCCCGAGTTTCGGTGCCCCGGCCATGCACTATGACAAATCATCGGTGGGCGCCAAGGCCTACCTGGCACTGGCTGGCGAGATCCTGCGCCGCCAGGAGCAGGAACGTCAGGCGACCATCGCAGACCGAGAGAGCATATGACTCCGAAAAAACGTGGACTGGGCAAGGGGCTGGATGCCCTGCTCAGTACCAGCACGGCTGCCCGCCAGAAACAGGTGATGAGCGATCAGCGCACCGAGCAGGCCATGGCCCCCGCCAACCAGGGGGAGCTGCGCAAGCTGCCGGTGGAGTGGTTGCAGTCCGGCAAGTACCAGCCCCGCAAGGACATGTCCCAGGATGCACTGGAAGAGCTTGCCAACTCCATCCGCGCCCAGGGGGTGATCCAGCCCATCGTGGTACGCCCTCTCGGCGAACAATCCTTCGAAATCATCGCCGGTGAGCGGCGCTGGCGCGCGTCCCAGCTGGCGCGGCTCGAGGTGGTGCCCTGCATCGTCAAGGATGTACCCGACGAGGCTGCCGTTGCCATCGCGCTGATTGAGAACATCCAGCGGGAAGACCTCAATGCCATCGAAGAGGCGGTCGCTTTACAAAGACTACTGACCGAATTCGAACTCACCCACCAGCAGGTGGCCGAGGCGGTGGGCAAGTCCCGCACCACGGTGACCAACCTGCTGCGTCTCAACCAGCTCAACGACGACGTGAAGCGTTTCGTCGAGCATGGCGACCTCGACATGGGTCATGCCCGAGCCCTGCTGGCCCTGAGCGGTCAGGCTCAGTCCGAACTGGCCAAGCTGGTTGCCCAGAAAGGGCTGACTGTACGCGATACCGAGAAGCTGGTGCAAAAAGCGCTTGAACCGGCAAAAGCCAGGGTCGAACCGGCCCGTGATCCGCAGATCGGCTACCTGGAGCGCCAACTGGCAGAAAAAATTGGCAATCAGGTGCAACTTCAGCCTGGCAAGCGGGATAGCGGAAAGTTAGTAATAAGTTACGAGAATTTATCCGATTTGGACCGTATATTGGGCTATTTTGGCGTGTCAGAATCGTGATTCTTACGCTTTTTGTAGTAATAAAACATCCATTCCTTTTGATATGGCCATAACCTTGATTTGCCGCGGAAAGCCGCAAAAATTAAGGATTTTTGTCATATTGCAATAGCGGCCCTCAAGGGTATAATTTGACCGGCTTTAAGAGCTGTTAACATGGGGTCTTCGGATCCCGATTTTTTACAGTTCTGTAATGTTCAGGGGTAGGTTGGTGAAGCAGAAAATAGCCTTGGAAGGTTTTACGCTAGCCTGGGTTATGCTCGTTTGTCAGCTCATCCTGATCCTGGCGATGAGTGCTGTCTGGTTTTATCAGATTAGTGCCAGCGCCGGTTATTCCGCCCTTTACGGAGGGGGGATGTACTGGGTTCCTCAAGCCTTGTTTACTGTCTGGGTGCTGCGCCGCAAGGTGACAACCGAGAGTGTGGGCCTGGTTTTGCGGGACTTTTATGGTGGGGCTGGGATTAAGCTCGTTTCGACAGCAGGTCTGTTTGCTCTGTTGTTTGGTGCGAAAGTCGAGGTCGTTACCGTCTCGTTTTTCGCCACTTATATCCTCGCCCTCGTTGTACAGTGGATAGTCTCATTCACGCTTAACAACCACTATTAGGAAAACTCATGTCTGCAACCGGAGAAGTCCTGACTCCTCAGGGATATATCTCCCACCACCTGACCCACCTTCAAGCCGGGTCCGGGTTCTGGACGGTGAATATCGACTCAATGGTATTCTCCGTCGTGCTAGGCGCCCTGTTTATCCTGCTGTTCCGCAAAGTAGCCGTTAACGCTACCAGCGGGGTGCCGGGTAAGCTGCAGTGCTTTGTGGAGATGCTGGTCGAGTTTGTGAATGGTAACGTCAAAGACATCTTTCATGGTCGCAACAAGGTCATCGCACCTTTGGGGTTGACTGTGTTTGTCTGGATCTTCCTGATGAACCTGATGGATCTGATCCCCGTTGACTTTATCCCTCACGCTGCACAATTGATGGGTATTCCCTATCTGCGTGTGGTTCCCTCTGCTGACGTTAACATCACCATGTCCATGGCTTTGGGCGTGTTCTTCTTGATCCTGTATTACAGCATCAAGGTCAAGGGTATCGGCGGGTTTGTGAAGGAGCTGACGCTTCAGCCTTTCAACCACCCGGCGGCCATCCCGGTTAACCTCATCCTGGAAACTGTTACGCTGGTATCCAAACCGGTCTCTCTGGGTCTTCGACTGTTCGGCAACATGTATGCTGGCGAACTGATCTTTATCCTGATTGCGGGTTTGCTACCCTGGTGGTCACAGTGGATCCTGTCCGTGCCTTGGGCAATTTTCCACATCTTGATCATCACTTTGCAGGCATTCATCTTCATGGTTCTGACCATCGTCTATCTGTCGATGGCACAGGAAGACCATGGTTGATGCGACTCAAATAATCCTTTTTATACAATCAATTACATCTAAATAAATGGAGATCCTCATGGAAAACTTGAACATGGACCTGCTGTACATCGCTGCTGCAATGATGATGGGTCTGGCTGCTATCGGCGCTTCCATCGGTATCGGTATTCTGGGTGGCAAGTTCCTGGAAGGTGCTGCTCGTCAACCTGATCTGATCCCTGTTCTGCGTACCCAGTTCTTCATCGTAATGGGTCTGGTGGATGCGATCCCGATGATCGCCGTTGGTCTGGGTCTGTATGTGATGTTTGCGGTTGCTGGCTAAGTCGTTACGACATCTCCAGGCATAACCCATTAACTAACTAAAGAGGACATCGGCTGTGAATATCAACGCCACCCTCCTCGGCCAAGCAATTGCTTTTTTCTTCTTCGTTGTGTTTTGCATGAAGTATGTATGGCCGCCGCTGATGGCTGCCATCGAAGCCCGTCAGAAAGCTATTGCTGACGGTCTCTCTTCTGCCGAACGAGCCAAGAAAGATCTGGATTTGGCCAAGGCCAACGCCGTCGATCAGCTGAAAGAAGCCAAGCTGCAGGCTGCTGAAATCATTGAACAGGCCAACAAACGCAAGGCCCAGATCATTGATGAGGCAACTGTCGGTGCTCAGGCTGAGCGGGAAAAAATCCTGGCTCAAGGCCGTGCCGAGATTGAAGCTGAACGTCATCGTGCCAAAGAGGAACTGCGCAAGCAGGTTGCTGCTCTTGCCATTGCGGGTGCAGAGAAGATCCTGGCGCGCCAAATCGACCAGGCTGCCAACAGCGACATCGTCGACAAACTGGTAGCTGAACTGTAACGGGAACGGGGCTATGTCTGAACTGACTACAATCGCTCGCCCCTACGCCAAGGCTGCTTTCGAGTTTGCCGTTGAGCACAAGGCGGTTGATCAGTGGCTGGGGATGCTCAGCTTCGCTGCGGAAGTAGTGAAGAACGAGACCATCCACTCCCTGGTTAACGGCTCTGTGGCTGCCGACGAGCTGGCAAAACTGTTTGTCAGCATCTGCGGGGAGCAACTCGACGAGCATGGCCAGAACCTGATCCGGGTAATGGCAGAGAATGGTCGCTTGGGTGTGCTGCCGGCGGTCGTTGCCGAATTTGTGGTGTTCAAGTCTGAACTGGACAAAGAAGTTCAGGCTGACGTGATTTCGGCGATTGCACTGACCGACCAGCAGAAAGCCAATATTCAGGCTTCTCTGGAACAACGTCTCGCGCGCAAAGTGAAGCTGAATTGCAGCATCGACGCGTCCTTGATGGCCGGGGTGCTCATCAAGGCCGGTGATCTGGTTATCGACGGAACTGTCCGCGGCAAGCTGGATCGCATGGCTGACGCGCTGCAATCTTGATTGGGGTATTAGAGCATGCAACTGAATTCCACTGAAATCGCCGAGCTGATCAAGCAGCGCATTGCGCAGTTTGATGTAAAGAGCGAAGCGCGTAACGAAGGTACCATCGTCTCCGTGAGTGACGGTATCATTCGTATCCACGGCCTGGCCGATGCCATGCAGGGTGAGATGATCGAGCTGCCGGGCAACCGCTACGCTCTGGCATTGAACCTGGAGCGTGACTCCGTTGGTGCCGTAGTGATGGGTCCCTATGCCGATCTGGCCGAAGGGATGAAAGTAAAAGGTACTGGCCGCATTCTGGAAGTGCCGGTCGGTCGTGGTCTGCTGGGCCGGGTGGTCAACACCCTGGGTCAGCCTATCGACGGTAAAGGTCCGGTCGAGCACGATGGCTTCTCTCCGGTAGAAGTGATTGCCCCGGGCGTTATCGAGCGTAAGTCTGTTGACCAGCCTGTCCAGACCGGTCTGAAAGCCATCGACTCCATGATCCCTATCGGTCGTGGCCAGCGTGAGCTGATCATCGGTGACCGCCAGGTAGGTAAAACTGCCATTGCGATCGACACCATCATCAACCAGAAAGACTCCGGTATTAAGTGTGTCTACGTTGCGATTGGCCAGAAGGCCTCCACCATCGCCAACGTGGTGCGCAAGCTGGAAGAGCACGGCGCCCTGGCCAACACCATAGTAGTGGTTGCCTCTGCTTCCGAAGCGGCTGCCCTGCAATACCTGGCTCCGTATTCAGGTTGCTCCATGGGTGAGTACTTCCGTGACCGCGGTGAAGATGCCCTGATCATTTATGATGACCTGTCCAAGCAGGCCGTTGCATATCGTCAGATTTCCCTGCTGCTGCGCCGTCCGCCAGGACGTGAAGCATTCCCGGGCGACGTATTCTATCTGCACTCCCGTCTGCTGGAGCGTGCAGCTCGCGTCAACGACGAGTACGTAGAGAAGTTCACCAAGGGTGAAGTGAAGGGCAAAACCGGTTCTCTGACCGCGCTGCCGATCATCGAAACCCAGGCGGGCGACGTATCCGCGTTCGTTCCGACCAACGTGATCTCCATCACCGATGGTCAGATCTTCCTGACTTCCCAGTCTTTCAACGCCGGTATTCGTCCTGCGGTTGATCCGGGTATCTCCGTATCCCGTGTGGGTGGTGCCGCCCAGACCAAGATCGTCAAGAAGCTGTCCGGTGGTATCCGTACCGCGCTGGCCCAGTATCGCGAACTTGCTGCCTTTGCCCAGTTCTCTTCCGACCTGGACGATGCAACTCGCAAGCAGCTGGACCACGGTCAGAAAGTGACCGAGCTGATGAAACAGAAGCAGTACTCTCCGATGAGCGTGGCTCACCAGTCTCTGGTGCTGTTCGCCGCGGAAAAAGGCTATCTCTCTGATGTCGAGTTGAGCAAGATCCTCGACTTCGAAGCCGCTCTGCTCTCTTTCGCCGATACCCAGCATGCTGAGCTGATGGCTGAAATCAATGCCAAGGCTGACTACAACGACGCGATCGTTGGCAAGCTGACTGCGTTGCTGGATGACTTCAAGGCAACCCAGACCTGGTAAGCGAGTGTGGCAGCGCAAGCTGCCACCTGATGGAGAGAAGAGATGGCCGGCGCAAAAGAGATACGTAACAAGATCGGGAGTGTTAAAAACACTCAAAAGATCACCAGCGCTATGGAAATGGTGGCAGCAAGCAAGATGCGCCGTGCGCAGGATCGCATGTCTGCCAGCCGTCCGTACGCTGAAACCATGCGCAAGGTGATCGGCCATATCGCTCAGGGGAACCTGGAATACAAACACCCCTACCTCATCGAACGTGAGGTCAAGCGAGTGGGTTACATCGTCGTCTCCACCGACCGTGGCCTGTGTGGTGGTCTGAACATCAACCTGTTCAAGGCTGCCCTCAATGATATGAAGCAATGGAGCGCGAAAGGTGCCAAGGTTGACCTGGCTCTGATCGGCAACAAAGCCTCCAACTTCTTTGAACGGCACGGCGCCAAGGTGAAAGCTCACGTCGCAGGACTGGGCGATAACCCGAGCGTCAATGACCTGATTGGTTCAGTCAAGGTCATGCTGAAGGCTTACGACAACGGTGAGATTGACAAGCTGTATCTGGTGTACAACAAGTTCGTCAACACCATGGTGCAGCAACCACGGGTCGATCAACTGCTGCCTTTGCCCGTAACTGAAGACAGCAAGCTGGCCAAGAAACACCACTGGGATTACCTCTATGAGCCGGATCCCAAGAAGCTGCTGGATACCCTGCTGGTTCGCTATGTCGAATCTCAGGTCTACCAGGGTGTAGTGGAAAACTTGGCCAGTGAACAGGCAGCCCGAATGGTTGCCATGCAAGCCGCGACTGACAACGCCGGTAACCTGATTAACGATCTGCAACTGGTATACAACAAGGCCCGTCAGGCCAGTATTACCCAGGAGCTGACAGAGATCGTATCCGGTGCTGCTGCGGTGTAAGGCAAGGGTTATCAAAGGTTTAGAGGATTTGACATGAGTAACGGTTTCATCGTCCAAATCATCGGCGCTGTAGTGGACATCGAGTTCCCGCAGAATGCCGTGCCCCAGGTGTACGATGCACTGAAGGTCGTTAGCGAAGGTCAAGGCCAGGGTCTGGTGCTGGAAGTTCAGCAACAGATCGGTGGCGGCGTCGTTCGTTGCATCACCATGGGTTCCTCCGACGGTCTGCGTCGTGGGTTGGAAGTAATGAATAGCGGTAAATCCATCCAGGTTCCGGTCGGTACTGCGACACTGGGTCGGATCATGAACGTACTGGGCGAGCCAATCGACGAGAAAGGCCCGATCGGTGAAGAAGAGAGCTGGTCAATCCACCGTGAAGCCCCCAGCTACGAAGATCAGTCCAACAGCACCGAGCTGCTGGAGACCGGCATCAAGGTTATCGACCTGGTATGTCCGTTCGCCAAGGGTGGTAAGGTTGGTCTGTTCGGTGGTGCCGGTGTAGGCAAAACCGTAAACATGATGGAGCTGATCCGTAACATCGCGATCGAACACAGTGGTTACTCTGTATTCGCCGGTGTAGGTGAGCGTACCCGTGAGGGTAACGACTTCTACCACGAGATGATGGAGTCCAACGTACTGGACAAAGTATCTCTGGTTTACGGTCAGATGAACGAGCCGCCCGGAAACCGTCTGCGCGTTGCGCTGACCGGCCTGACCATGGCCGAGAAGTTCCGTGACGAAGGTCGTGACGTGCTGTTCTTCGTGGACAACATCTACCGTTACACCCTTGCCGGTACTGAAGTATCCGCACTGCTGGGCCGTATGCCTTCCGCAGTAGGTTACCAGCCGACCCTGGCCGAGGAGATGGGTGTTCTGCAAGAACGTATCACCTCCACCAAGACCGGTTCCATCACCTCCGTACAGGCCGTTTACGTGCCTGCGGATGACTTGACTGACCCGTCTCCGGCGACCACCTTCGCCCACCTGGATGCGACCGTCGTACTGTCCCGTCAAATCGCGGCACTGGGTATCTACCCGGCCGTTGACCCGCTGGACTCTACCTCTCGTCAGCTGGATCCGCTGGTGGTTGGCAAAGAGCACTACGAGACCGCTCGTGGCGTTCAGACCGTACTGCAGCGCTACAAAGAGCTGAAGGACATCATCGCCATCCTGGGTATGGATGAACTGTCAGAAGAAGACAAACTGACCGTAGCCCGTGCCCGTAAGATCGAGCGTTTCCTGTCCCAGCCGTTCTTCGTAGCAGAAGTGTTTACCGGTTCTCCGGGTAAATACGTGCCGCTGAAAGAGACCATCCGTGGTTTCCAGGGCATCCTGAAAGGCGAGTATGACGATCTGCCCGAGCAGGCGTTCTACATGGTTGGCGGTATCGACGAAGTCGTCGAGAAATCCAAGAAACTGTAAGCCTCGACAGGAGGGCCCATGGCAGAGATGATCTCCTTTCACCTGGACGTGGTGAGCGCCGAAGGAAAACTGTTTTCCGGTCGCGTGCAATCCGCTCAGGTATCAGGCTCCGAAGGTGAGTTGGGTCTCCGCCACGGTCATGCTCCGTTGCTGACTGCCATCAAGCCGGGCCTGGTCCGCTTGGTGAAGCAGAACGGAACTGAAGAGGTGCTGTACATCTCCGGCGGTATGCTGGAAGTACAACCTGAATCCGTGACCGTGCTGGCGGACACCGCGATTCGTGCTGACGACTTGGATGAGGCGAAAGCCCAGGAAGCCAAGCGCGCAGCCGAAGAGCGGATCCACAGCTCCCATGGTGATATCGACTACGCCCAGGCCGCCACCGAGCTGGCCAAGGCGATGGCTCAACTGCGAGTCATCGATATCGTCAAAAAGAATTACCGCTAATAACGGTGATGTAAAAAGCGACCTTCGGGTCGCTTTTTTTTTACCCGTTGGATAGACTCCGCCGAGTATTTCTCATGTTCCAAAGGCCAATTTATGTCCCTCAACGTCGTGATCCTGGCTGCGGGTAAAGGTACCCGTATGCGTTCCATTCTGCCCAAGGTACTGCACCCGGTAGCCAACAAACCCATGGTTTCCCATGTGATCGATACCGCTCGTCAGGTCGGTGCCGAGCAGCTGCATCTGGTCTATGGCCACGGTGCCGAGCTGCTGAAAGAGCGGATCGTGGCGGCCGATGTGAACTGGGTGCTGCAAGCTCAGCAGCTGGGAACCGGTCATGCCGTCGCCCAGGCCATCCCGTTCTGGAAGGATGAAGACGATGTGCTGGTGCTCTACGGCGATACCCCGCTGATCCAGCCCGAGACCCTGCAGCGCTTGCTCGCCGCCAAGGCTGAAAACGGGATGGCACTGCTGACCGTGGTGCTGGACAACCCCACCGGCTATGGCCGCATCGTCCGTGAAAATGGTCAGGTAGTCGGTATCGTCGAGCAGAAGGATGCCAATGCCGAACAGCTGGCCATTCGTGAGGTGAATACCGGCGTGCTGGTGGCCAATGGGGGCCAGTTGCGTCAATGGTTGTCTCGTCTCGACAACAAAAACGCCCAGGGCGAGTTCTATCTGACCGATGTGATCGCCATGGCTCACAGCGATAATTGCCCGATTGCCGCCGTTCATCCGGAGCGTGCCGCCGAGGTGGAAGGGGCCAACAATCGGGTGCAATTGGCTCAGCTTGAGCGCAGCTATCAGCAGATGCAGGCCGAGAAACTGATGATTGCAGGTGCAACCATGATCGACCCCGCACGCTTTGATTTGCGTGGGGTTTTGGAAATTGGTGAAGAGGTTGTTATTGATGCAAACGTCATCATTGAGGGCAAGGTGACTCTCGGCAATCACGTTCGTATCGGAGCCGGTTGCGTACTGAAAGATTGTGTCATTGGCGATCACACCGAGGTGAAACCCTACTCGGTTATCGAGGGTGCACAGGTGGCAGATCAGTGCTCAGTGGGTCCGTTTACCCGCTTGCGTCCGGGGGCGGTTCTGGAGCAGGATGCGCACGTTGGCAACTTCGTCGAGATGAAGAAGGCCCGTCTGGGGGTTGGTTCCAAGTGCGGTCATCTGACCTATCTGGGTGATGCCGAGATCGGAGCCGGGGTGAATATCGGTGCCGGTACCATCACCTGCAACTACGACGGGGTCAACAAATTCCAGACCATCATCGAGGACGATGTGTTCGTCGGTTCTGATACCCAACTGGTAGCGCCTGTTCGCATCGGCAAGGGGGCCACCCTGGGTGCCGGCTCTACTATTACCAAGGACGTGGGTGAAAATGAACTCGTGATTACCCGGGTACCCCAGCGTCACATCAAGAACTGGGCTCGTCCGGTCAAGAAAACTGATAAGTGATATCAGTATGAAGGCGACCCATGAACAAGCGAATCATCAAGCTCGCAGACGCGAGCCACAGTCTGTTTTCCCGCTTTGTCGATCTGGTGGGAATTTCAGTCTCAATGGTGCTGCTCGCACGGCACTTTGGCTTGTTTCATGGGTTGGACGAGATGTCCCTGGTCACGCTGGGCATGGTGGTCTTCTTTCTGGTCTCCCAGAATACCGGGCTCTATTGCAGCCGGGTTCGTAAACATCTGGCGCAGTCTCTGCTGCGCCTCATCTTCTCCTGGTTGGTAACTGCTACCCTGCTCTACCTGCTGGTCTATCTGGTTCCCATCTTTAAACCCTACCACCCCTTCCCGCTGGAGCTGGCGGTGCTCTGGCTTGCCATGGCCTGCCTCATTTCCACCGGCTATCGGGTGTTGTACCGACTGGTGACCCTCTGGTTCAGCGATGCCTCCTGCTGTCGGCGTGTGGCCATCATTGGCGTGACTCCGGCCGGACTGGCGCTGGAAAAATCCCTGTGGGAGAGCCCGCGTCACGATATTCAGATGCTCGGATTTTTCGATGCCCGTAGCGAAGAGCGCTTCGGTTACCCGACTCGCAGTCCTCTGTTGGGTGATGTCGATGAGCTGCTCGAGCTGGCACGCAAAGGGCTGGTCGACGAAATCTATCTGGCGCTGCCCCTGACCGCCCGGGAGCGTATCAATCACTACCTCTACGAACTCTCCGACACCACGGTTAATACCTATCTGGTTCCCGATTTCTACGAGTACGGCCTGACCGTATCCCACATCGATCGGGTGGGCGATATCTATACCTTCAGCTTTTTCGATTCCCCGTTCGAAGGGGGCGCCGCCCTGCTCAAACGCATTGAAGATCTGGTGTTGGGTTCACTCATCCTGCTGCTCATCTCTCCGGTTATGGCGCTGGTGGCTCTCGGGGTGCGTCTCTCTTCCCCTGGACCCGTGCTCTTCAAGCAGGATCGCTACGGCCTGGGGGGGAAACGGATCCAGGTCTGGAAATTCCGCTCCATGCGCGTCATGGAGAATGATGCCGTGGTGACTCAGGCAACCAGAGGCGATCCCAGAGTGACGCCATTCGGTGCGTTTTTGCGTCGTACCTCGCTGGATGAGCTGCCGCAGTTTTTCAATGTGATTCAGGGCTCCATGTCGATCGTGGGGCCACGTCCCCATGCCGTGGCGCACAACGAGCAGTACCGCTCACTGGTGGAGCGGTACATGCTGCGCCACAAGGTCAAACCGGGGATTACCGGGCTGGCCCAGATAAATGGATTTCGTGGTGAAACCGACACCCTCGACAAGATGGAGATGCGGGTCAAGTTCGATCTCAAGTACATCCAGTACTGGTCGCTCGGACTGGATTTCAAAGTCATTTTCCTGACTGTATTCAAAGGGTTTGTCGGTGCATCCGCTTACTAGCCTCGTTTGCGCCGGACTGCTGCTCTCCCCCTCTCTTTCAGTCCGCGCCGAGGTCACCCCCGTATCCCATCAGGGGCCGCTTGGTCTGGAGATCCAAACCAAGGTGGAGAGCCGTTACGGCCACGACAGCAACCTCTTGTGGCAGCGTGACAGTGGTCAGGCGATTGGCTCCGATTTCGTCGGGATCACCCCGGAATTTCGCTTGGTGGGCGAACGCGGCCTGGATCGCTATCAGTTCAGCTATCTGGGTGATTATCGTCGCTATGGCAGCAGCCATACGGATGACTATGCAGATCACCAGTTCCAGTTTGACGGCAGCTGGCGCTTCTCCCTGCGCAACGCCTTCCAGCTGATGTACCAGTATCGGCTGGGCCATGAGGCGCGTGGCGAGGGGCTGACCGAAGGCTTTATGTTGCAGGGGGATGAGAAGGCTGGCGGTGATGCCACTTTCGGCTGGTTCAACATTGCCGAGCCGCTGCGCTTCAAACGCAGCGAAGTGGGTGGCCGCTACAGTTACGGCGCTCCCGATGCCAGAGGCAAGCTGGAGCTGGCGCTCTCCCACAAGGAGCTGGGCTATCTCGACAAGCACCTCTACCTGCATGACTTTGAACGCTATATGGCCGAGCAGGAGTGGCAGGAGAACACTGCCATTGTCGAGCTGTTCGATCAGGTGACCCATGTCAGCCGTTTTCGTTACACCCTGCAGACCAATCTGCGACGCTATCCGGCCAATCCGCGCAAGGATTCCGACGAGTTTTTTCTCATCACCGGGGTGATGAGCCAGCTGACTGGCAAGACCCGGATCGATGCCAATATCGGCGGGATCTACAAGCGTTTCGTCAACGATCCGCATGCAGAGAGTTTCAAAGGGCTGAACTGGGATCTACGTCTGGAGTGGCAACCGCTCGATTACAGCAAGCTCGCGCTGCTCTCCAGCCGGACCATTCGTGATCCGGGTGGTGACGGCGGCTATGTCAGCAGCCAGCTATATGGCGCCGAGTGGCAGCACCACTGGTCACCCGGAGTTGCGACCACGCTCTCTTATCACGATATCCGGGATGATTATCACCAGTCGGTGGTCTGTGGTAACGACAACCGCCACCGTCAGGACGATATCCATCGCTGGGGCATGGGCATCAGCTACGACATTCGTCCCTCCGTCAATCTGGGGCTCCACTACCAGCAGGCCGACTCCGGCTCCAGCTTTGCCGGGCAGCCCATCGACATCGGCGGCAATTGCTATGGCCGTGCCCTCGGTTACGACAAACAACAGCTTTCTCTTTCACTCAAGGTAGCCATTTAACATGAACAAAAGCGTGATGGTGCTTCTGCTTGGCTGGTTGTTCAGCCTGTCGGTCTGGGCTGGCCAGAGCCCGCAAGGCAACGATTCCGCCTACCGGTTGGCGCCGGGGGATGAGGTCGAAATCCGGGTGTATGGCGAGCCGGATCTGTCGATGAAGTTCAAGGTCGATACCAGTGGCCACGTCAATTACCCCTATCTGGGTCAGGTGCTGCTGATGGGCCATACCACCACTGAGGTGGCCGAGCTGCTGACCAGAGGGCTCAAGCACGGCGTGCTGCTCGACCCCATGGTGACGGTCAACGTGACCACTTTCCGCCAGGTGTTTGTTGCTGGCGAGGTGGCTCACCCAGGTGGCTATGAATACCAGCCCGGCCTGACGGTGGAGAAGGCCGTCGCGTTGGCGGGTGGTTTCACCGATCGCGCCGCCAGACGGGATATCAGCCTGCGCCTCAATGGCAGCGATCAGTTGCTGGAAGAGGTGAGCCTGCAACGGCAGCTAAATCCCGGCGACATCATCACCATCGAACAAAGTTTCTTCTGATCCAGGACGCTCTTCATGACTTCATTGTTGGTTGAAAATGGCCGTGCGCTAGAGAGTCGCCTCGATTTCAGCGGCCCTTGGCGGGTGCTCAAGGCAAACTGGTGGAAGGTGGTGCTGTTTGCCGCCGTGGTGACCCTGGCTGCAGCCCCCTTTATCCTCAGCATGCCGCCCTACTATCAATCCAGTGCGACCCTGCTGCTGAAGGCAGATGCGAACAGCGCTTCCCCTATCGAGCCCGTCTATCGGGTCGATACCAGCCGCCGCGAGTACTACAACACCCAGTTCGAGCTGCTCAAGTCACGCCGGGTGGCCGAGAAGGTGGTTACTCATCTGGGCTTGGCTGAGCTGCCGGAATTCAACGGGCAGCCCAATCCGGACAGCTGGCTGAGCCGCATCAAGGGGCTCTGGAGTGCCGGACATCAAGAGGATGCCTCCTCACGCCACCAGCATGCGCTGGAGTATCTGGCCAGACACCTGACCGTCTCGCCGGTGCGCGATACCCAGCTGGTCAGCATCGGGTTCGAATCCCGTTCTCCCGAGCTGGCCGCCAGCGTCGCCAATGAGGTGGCCCAGACCTACATCGATCTCAATGTGGAGGAGCGGGTCGATGCCAACACCACGGCATCGCACTGGAACCAGAGCCGGCTGGTGGAGATAAAGGCCAGTCTGGAGAAGCAGGAGAAGCAGCTCGGCGATTTTCTTGCCCGCAATGATCTGCTGACGTTTCGCGGCGTAGATGGTCTGCAAACCGAAGAGCTCGGTATCATCACCAACAAGTACGCGGATGCCCGCGAGCGGCGGCTGGCGGCGCAGGCCGAATTCCAGTCCATTCAGGAGTACGGCCGCAATCCGGCGGCGCTGGCTTCCCTGCCCGAGGTCTCCAACCACCCCCAGATGCAGGATCTGCGCATCGCCCTCATCAAGGCCCAGCAGGAGCTCTCCGAGCTGGCCAAGCGTTATGGCCCCAAGCATGACCGTATTCTGCAGGCCGAGGCACGCATCAAGGCGCTCAATACCCAGTCAAACCAGCTGATGCGGGAGATTGCCGACGGTATCGAGGATCGCTACCAGAGCAGCCAGCGCAAGGAGCAGGAGTACCTCGCCCAGCTTGACGAGAAGAAGCGGGAGTTCTCCTCGCTGGCAGTCAAGAAGGATGAGTACAACAACCTGAAGAACAATATCGACAAGACCCGTCAGCTCTATAACGAGCTGTTTCGCCGTCAGGAAGAGACCCGCCTGAACGCTCAGCTGCACGAGTCGAATGCCATCCTCTACGACGCGGCATCGGTGCCCTTGCTGCCTGCCAAACCAAACAAGATGCTGTTTCTGCTGATGGTGGTGATCATGGCGGGCATGGTTGCCGTGCTGGTAGTCATCACTGCCGGAGCGCTGCGCAATACCCTGGATCGTCTGAGCCAGCTGGTCTCCCAGCTCGGTGGTCGGGTGCTTGGTGAAATCCCGCGGCTGGCGGCCCTGCAGGATCAGAGTGCCCTGCTGCGGGTGGGGGCGGTCAATCCCAGAGTAGGTGCCAGTGCCGATGACCTCTACGCCATCATGCGGCTGGAGCCGGGTCAGCTGCAGCGCATCATGATCACCTCGACCGGTGCTGGTGAGGGCAAGTCGACGCTGGCGGCTCTCTGTGCCGCCAGCTTTGCCCGCCATGAGCGAGTGCTGCTGGTGGATGGGGATCTGCGCCGGGGCTCCCTTGGTCGCCAGTTGCTGGGGCAGGCAGCCAGACCGGGGTTAGCCGAGCTGCTCGCAGGCGAAGCCGATTTGGCTGCCTGTCTGGTGCCAAAAGAGGGATTGACCCTGCTGCCGGCTGGCCAGCCGGTCTCCTCCCCGCTGGCACTGCTTGGCTCGCCACGCTGGAGCGAACTGCTGGCAACCCTTGCCGGGCAGTTTGACCGCATCATAGTGGACACCCCTGCGCTGGAAGTCGGCAAGGATGCCCTGCTGCTGGGGCAACCGCTGGATGGTGCCATTCATGTGATCCAGTCCGGCCAGCTGCCGGCCAGTCGGGTGCTGAGCGTGCTGGCACAGCTGCGGGATGCCAGAGTGGCGGTGTTGGGGACAGTGCTGACCCAGGTCGCCGAGCGCGATCTGGAAGGGGCGGAGAACCTGAGATTCTGTGGTGCACCCACCTGGGGCGCGCTATGAAACTGCTGCGCAGCATCACCACCATAGGGGGTGCTTCCGTGTTATCCCAGCTGATCGGGGCGTTCTCGGTCTGGTCACTGTCGCACAAGTTCGACATGGCTGCGGTCGGGCTCTATGCCCTCAGCTACAGTCTGGTGCTGATCGGTGCCCAGCTTGCCACCTTTGCCTCGCAACTGCTGTTGCCCAAGCTGGAGGAGGCCGAGCTGCCCGGCAACCTGATCTTTTCCCTGTTGCAGGTCTGGCTGCTCCCCATCCCCTATGTGCTGGTGGTGGTCTGCTTTTTCTCGCTGCCGCTCTGGCCGCTCTACCTGCTGACCGTGACCCACGGGCTGCTCCTCATCGCCGAGAATCTGGCCCTGCGGGCCGGCCACTACCAGCGGCTCGGTCTGCAGCGTATCTCGGCCTCTGCCGTGGTGCTGCTCTGTCTGCTGTTGGCCCCTGACATGGCGCACTTCTATCAGTTATGGGCCTGTCTGCTGCTGGTGGTGATCGGGGGCTGGTTGTGGTCTGCCTTTACCTGGCACAGTGCCATGCTGAGGGAGGCTGCCCCGCGCCGCTTGCAGCACTTCTTCTCCCGCCATAAAGCGCATCTGGCTGGTGTCGGCAGTGCCGAGGTGCTGGCGATGGTGACGGCCAATCTGCCGACCGTGTTGATCAACTTCTGGTTTTCCCCTCTGGTGGCGGGCTACTTTGCCGTGGTCAACCGCTTCTGTCTGGCGCCCGTGGTGATTGTTGGCAACGCCATCCGCCACTCCATCTTCTCGCGATGGTCGGAGGATTTTCGCCAGCGCCGTTTCAACGGGGAGGAGTTTCGCAAGGTGAAGCGGCTGCTGCTGGCGATGGGCAGTGCGGCCACCCTCGGGATCCTCATCTGCTATCCGCTGGTGATGAAGTGGTTCTTCAATGCGGAGTGGATCGCCTCCATCGATACCTCCCGCTACATGTTGCCCTATGTCTTTACTGCGGTGGCCATCTGCCCGCTGACCGTAATCGAGCTGGTGTTCGGCTCGCCCCGCTACTTTTTGCAGATCCAGCTTGAGCAGCTGCTGGTCGTGGTGATTGCCTTCGTGCTGTTGCCCTGGTTGCAGCAGGAGTACGAGCTCTGCGTGCTGGCCTTCTCTCTGCTGACTGCGGTGCGCTACGGCTTCGTCTTTTTGCGGGTCAACCGCCGGGCTGCCGAGTTGCAGGGGCGGATGGAGCTGCCCTCGTGAACAGTGCCCTCATCATGCAGGCCAATCTGCTGCTGTCGCTGGTGATCTGCGGCCTGGCCCAGTACGTCACCGGCATTACAGCCTTCCTCTGGCTGCCCTTCCTGCTGGCCATTGCCACCTTGATGTTGCTGCCGCTGCAGACGCGTTACAGCCCGCTGCGGCTCGACTATCAGGAGAAGGTGCTGCTGCTGCTCTACTGTGGCTTGCTGGTGCTGGCGCTGCTGGGCACCCTGCTTCAGCAGGGGGGCATGGTGACTATCATCGGTTTCAAGAACGAGCTGGCGCTCTCTTTGCTGCTCCCCTGCCTGTTGCTCGGCTTCTGCCGCGAGTCACAGATTTACCGCATCATGAAGCTGGTGGAGTGGGTCTTCTACCTGCAGATCCCGGTGGTGCTGTTTCAGGTGCTGGTGGTGGTGCCGAAACGGGTGGCAATGCGCGGCGAGTTTGAGAAGTGGGACTCGGTGGTCGGCACCTTCGGGGGGGACCCCATGGGGGGCGGCAATACGGGTGCACTCGGCTTCTTCTGCCTGCTGGTGATGCTGATTAAGCTCTCCGAGTTTCGCCACGGCCTCATTTCGCGTCGTTTGGTCGCTTTTCACATTCTTGCCGCCTTTGCCATCTGTGTGCTGGCCGAGGTGAAGTTCGTCATCCTGTTGTCCCCCTTGCTGCTGGCCTGGGTCTGGCTCTCGCCCAGCTATGTCAGGGGGATGAAGAGCTATGACCTCAAGCGTCTGCTGCTGATTGCGCTGGCGATGACGGTGCTGGTGGCAGTGGCCGTTCTGGTGCTGGCTGCCTCCTACTCATCCGCGTTCGAGGGGGCCGGACAACAGGGGGCCATTGCGCTGTTTATCGACTCCCTCGGTTATATCTTCGATCCCAACCACATCAACCCGGAAACCGGTGAGCTGGGGCGGGTGACGACGCTCTTTTTCTGGGCCTGCAACGGTGATAACCACGGTCTCAGCAATCTGCTGTTTGGTTATGGCCTCAACACCACCAACCATGGCAGCACCCTGCCCGGTTTTCTCAACCCCCTGTTCAACGTGCTGCTCGACTCCACCTCCCTCAGCGTGTTGCTGTGGGAGGTGGGACTGATGGGCACCCTGATCTTCATCGTGCTGATCGTTCTGCTGCTCTGGTGCTGCCGTCCCCGTCCGTTGCTGGATCGCCAGCTGCTGAGCGCGGCAGATGTGCGTCTGCTCAGCTACCAACCCGCTTTCATCGCGTTCGGGATCGCCTGTCTGCTGAGCTTGCCTTACAGCCAGCTGCTGATGCTGATCCCGGTGCAGCAGTTCCTCTTCTATTTCGTGCTGGGTGCCGCCCTGGTGATCCGTTCTTCGGTTCGGCAGGCCACCAGCTCTTGTGAGGTGTCATGACTCCATCCCCCCTTATCTCTGTCATCATCAAGACCTACAACGAGGAGGCAGGGATTGCCGACACCATTGCCAGCATCAGAAGCGCTCTGGCCGACTACACCCACCAGATTATCGTGGCGGACAGTCTCTCGACTGACCGCACCCAGGCGATCGCCTGCCAGCTGGGAGTGACTGTCGTCAGCCTGACCAACCCGGCCGATCGCTGTTGTGGTGTGGGGCCACAGCTTGGCTACCTCTTCAGTGAAGGGGAATTCCTGCTGCTGCTCGATGGCGACATGAAGCTGGAGCCTGAGTTTGTGCCGGCCGCCCTTGCACACATGCACTCCCACCCCGAATGCGGTGGCGTGGCCGGGCGGGCCGAGATGGATGATGCCCGCAGCTATGAGTTCAAGTCGCGCAAGCAGCGCATCAACCAGATCTATCCGCTGGGCGAGTCGCGCTGGCTGTGTGGTGGCGGTCTGTTTCGACGCAGCGCCATCGAGCAGATCGGCTATCTCACCAATCGCAACCTGCATGGTTACGAAGAGGCGGAGCTGGGTATCCGGTTGCGTCAGGCGGGCTATCGGCTGGAGCGGCTCGATGTCCCCTTCTTCTTTCACACCTCCCACACCATGGACTCCCTTGCCCTGATCCGTTACCGCTGGCGCATGGGGTATCTGTTTGCCAGCGGCGAGCTGGTGCGCTCGGCGTGGGGGCAGCCCTATTTTCGCGAGGTGTTGTCGGTGATCCGCTCCGAGCTGCTGTTCGGGCTCTACCTGCTGGCACTCCTGTTCTGCGTACTGCTTTTCGCAGCCGGGCTGCCGTTCTGGTTGCCGCTGCTGGCGCTGGCACCGCTGGGTGGCTTCATCGCTCTCAAGTGGTTGAAAAACCGCTCCCTGCAAGATGCCCTGCGCAGTGTCATGAACCTCTCCATCTATGCAGCTGGCTTGGTACGCGGCCTGCTGTTGCCCCAGCGCTCCCCGCGCGAGGCGCCCGCCCATCGTCTGATCCAGGAGTCATTGCCGTGAAGGTGCTCTTTGCCAACAAGTTCTTTTTCATGAAGGGAGGTGCCGAGACCGTCCTTTTTCAGGAACGGGAGATGGTGCGTCAGGCGGGTCATCAGGTGATCGACTTTGCCATGCAGCATCCGGATAACCTCCCCTCGCCCCAGAGCGGCTACTTTCCGGCCAACGTCGATTATCACCAGCGGCACGGGCTCTTCGATCGGCTGAAGATTGCCGCTCGCTTCATCCACAATCAGGAGGCCTGTGATCGGCTGGCGGAGCTTATCCGTGCCGAGCGGCCCGATATCGTTCACTTTCACAACATCTACCACCAGCTCACCCCGGCGATCATCCGGGTGGCCAAATCCCTGGGCTGCAAGACAGTGCTGACGGCGCATGACTACAAGGTGGCCTGTCCCAACTACAGCATGCTGGTCGATGGCGAGCCGTTCGATCTGACCCGGATCGAGGGTTCCTGGCTCAAGCTGTTTCGCCATCAGTGGCAGGAGGGGTCGTGGGGCAAGAGCCTGCTGCTCTCTGCCGAGGCGGCCTGGCAACAGTGGCGCCGCAACTATGAGCAGGTCGATGCATTGGTGGCGCCGAGCGCCTTCATGGCCGGGATGCTTCGTACCCGGCTGCCCGCTTCCCGCATCGAGGTGATCCTCAATGGCATAGATGTCGAGTCGAGCCGCGAAAGCGGAGAGGATCGGGGGTACTTTCTGTTCCTCGGCCGCCTGATGGCCGAGAAAGGGGTCGAGACGCTTGCCCGTGCCCATCAGCGCATGACGCGGCCGGCGGGCCTCAAAATTGTGGGCGGTGGCCCGCTGCTGGCACACCTCGGGCAGCATTATCCCAATGCCGAACTGCTGGGGTTCAAGCAGGGGGAAGCGTTGCTCGATCTGCTACGCCACGCCAAGGCCGTGGTGGTGCCGTCCGAGTGGTACGAGAACTGCTCCATGTCGGTACTGGAGGCGATGGCCTACGGCAAACCGGTGATCGGGGCTCGAATTGGCGGGATTCCGGAGCAGATCCGCGACGGTCTCGATGGCCTGCTGTTCGAGGCGGGCAATGCCGACGAGCTGGCCCGCTGCATGGACAGGCTGGTGGCCGAGCCGGAGCAGACAGCGGCCATGGGGCGTTCGGCCCGTCAGCGACTGATCGACAACTACTCCCTCGCCAGCCACCAGCAAGCTCTGCTGGCGCTCTACCAGTCGTTGCTGGAGGAGAAACAGAGATGAGCTTCTGGCACGAGTTGAAAGCCGAACTGGCGCTCAATCCGAGCAAGACGGCGCGCCTGTTCCTGCTCTGCTACCGGTTGGCACAGGGAGGCCGCTTTATGAGGCTGCCCGGCTTGTTGCTGCTCAAGGGATTCAAGCTGCTGTGCGGCCTCGATATCTCGCCAAGAGCCCGGCTGGGTTGGGGTCTGCGCCTCTATCACCCGCAGAATATCGTCATCGGTGACGGTGTGCTGATGGGGCGTGACTGCACTCTGCGCCACAACTGCACCCTGGGCAACAAGCCTGATCGCCAAAGCGGCCAGCTCCTTTCGCCCACCGTGGGGGACGGGGTCGAGTTCGGCACCGGCGCCATCGTCATCGGGGCCATCGCCATTGGTGATCATGCCAGTGTCGGTGCCGGCGCCGTCGTCACTCGTTCCGTCCCGGCTCGCGCCGTTGTTGCGGGCAATCCCGCCAGAATCATTCGAGAAGATCATGAAGCAGATTAGTGTGACCGTGCTCGGTACCCGGGGGATCCCCCATGTACTGGGCGGTGTCGAAACCCATTGTCAGTCCCTCTACCCGGAGCTGCACCGCCAGTTCGAAGTGGCGGCGACCGTGCTGGCTCGCGCCCCCTATGTGAATTACCGAAGCGGCGAGTTTGAAGGGGTGGCTCTCAAGGCGTTGCCCGCCCCCAAAAAGAAGTCGCTGGAGGCAATCCTCCACTCTCTGCTCGCGGCTTTTTACTGCCGCAGCCATGCCTGCGATCTGGTGCATGTCCATGCCATCGGCCCGGGGCTGGTGGTGCCGCTTCTGAGGTTGCTTGGCAAGCGGGTAGTCTTTACCCATCACGGTCCCGACTATGACCGCCAGAAGTGGGGGGCGCTGGCCAAGTGGGTGTTGCGTCTTGGCGAGCGCTGGGCGGTACGCTATGCCAGCGAGGTGATCGTCATCTCCGAAGTGATCAACGAGGCGATCCGCCGCCAGTACGATCGCCAGGACGCCCACCTCATCTACAACGGGGTGAAACGGGTCGAGTTGCCGGCAGCGGACAAGAGGGAGCTGACGCTGGCCCGTTTCGGACTGACCGCTGGCAGCTATCTGGTGGCGGTGGGCCGCTTCGTCGAAGAGAAGGGGCTGCACGATCTCATCGCCGCCTACCGCCAGCTCGATACCGAGCTGCCGCTGGTGCTGGTGGGGGATACGGATCACCCGACCCCCTACAGCGAGCGCCTGCAGCGCATAGCGGATGAAACACCGGGGGTGATCCGTACCGGTTTCCTCAATGGCGAGGCGCTGATCAGCGTCTTTTCACAGGCTACCCTGTTTGCCATGCCCTCTTATCACGAGGGGTTGCCGATAGCCCTGCTGGAGGCGCTCTCCTTCTCCCTGCCGGTGGTGGTGAGCGACATTCCCGCCAATCTGGCGGTGGCGCTGCAACAGGAGTGCTATTTCCCGGTCGGCGATGTGAGTGCGCTGGCAGAGCGACTCAACGCCCAGCTACCTCGCGGCAAGGTCGATTACAGCGACTATCTGCAGCGGTATGACTGGCAGCGGATCGCCGGCCAGACCATGGCGGTCTACCGCAAGGCTCTGGGCATATCCGCAGGAGAAAACCAATGAGCCAATTACCGCAGAAACCGCAGGGGGCGATAGACCGCTTCTACCGTGCTCTCTCCCCCGAGGTGGCCGAGAGCCTGAGTGAAACTCAGCGCGACGGTATCGAGCAGGCGCTGCGGCTGATGAGTGATGGCAAGTCGCACGCCATCAACGTCAACAGCGCCTTCGGCATCGGTTGCTGGCGCTGCTATCTGGTGGTGTTGATGGGACGGGATCGCCGTCATCGCGGGCGGGAGAGCGGCTTTCGCTTTCACCTCAAGGTGCTGCTGACTACCCTGCTGTTGCTGCTGGGGATCTGCGGCATGGTGCTGCTGCTCTATCTGGTGAAGTCAGCCCTTGGCATCGACATCTTCAAGCACTTCTCGTTCGGGGTGTGGGATCTGTTTAAAAAGAGCGTGCTGATGTAATGAAAGAGGGCTCCTGCGGGAGCCCTTTTGCGTTACTGGATGTCTATCTCGGCCAGACGATACCAGCCACTCTCTTCCAGACCGGCAATGCCGAGCTGCAGAGCGGGCTGCTTGTCCTGACCGATGAAGGCCAGCTCGAGATAGTAGTGACCGCGTGCCATCCGGCCCGGCAGGGTCAGGCTGTCGCGAGTGGTAGCCTTGCTGCCCGGGATCCAGCGGGTCATGTCGTTGCGGGTCACCAGCATGGCGCCGACCTGCCCTTCGTCGTTGACCAGCCGGTAGGTGAGCGGCCAGTTGCGATAGGCCGGCGCTACCCCGTCGTTGTGCCAGTCGCCGTTGAGGGCAAGGGTAGCCCCCGGCTTCATGGTTCCCTTGAGGGTCAGCTGGTCCAGCACGATGCGATAGCCCATCTTGCGCAGGGCATTGTCGACGATGGGTCGATATTGGGGCGGAACCGGATCCGACTTGAGATTGATGGTGGAGGCGTGTTGGGCCAGCGCCCAGTCAAAGGTGGCCTTGACCTCCTCCATGGTGTACTGCTGCTGGCCTGGCCACTCGCTCAGCTTGCCGCACACCTCGAAACTGACCGGCGCCCGCTGCCAGCTGGAATCGAAGTTCGCCACATCGGCGCGGGCGCTCGCCAGTCGTTCCGGGTAGGCGTTGCGCATGTGGCTCCAGCTTTGGGAGAAGTGGTGCCAGTCGCCGAGGCAGTCTGCCCGCCAGCCAGCTCCCTTGCCCACGGCATACTCAAACATGGGCAGGTTGTTGATGAGCATCAGCTTGGGGGTTCGCGGAAAAGCGGCCATCTGCAGGTCAACATAGGGTTTGAGCTGCTCGCTGCTGTAGCGCTGTTCCAGCGTCGGACCGGGGAAGTTGCTCATGTGCCACTCCCCCCATGAACCTATCATGCCGATGTCGACATGACTCAGCGCCGGGTTGCCATCGTAATGGGCGCCCAACGCCTGAAACAGCCGGGTGGCTCGGGCGAGGAACTGCGGGTCGCTGTAGTCGGGCACAAAGGTCTGGTGGTTGTTCACCCACTCTCCCCGAATCCCCTTGTTGATGAGCCACTCCGGGATCTTGCTGCCCGAGAAGGGCTCATCAAGGGTCATGACCCTGAGGGCAATCGACTGTTTCGGGGTGGCGTGCTGTGCCTGATCGATGGCCCTGTCGATCAGAGCAAAGTTGTATTCGCCCTCCCGTGGCTCCAGCTCGCTCCAGTAGAAGCGGAAGTAGTCGACCGTGCTGACCGGATGTTCAGCCAGAGAGAGGGGATGACCCCAGCTGTTGTGAAACTCTTCGATACCGACGCCGGGATTGTGCAAGAGGTCTTCGACCGGTTCGGGATGAATGGTGAGGGTACCGGCCAGAGCTCCCTGAGCCCATAGCAAGCCGGAATAGAGCAGGATCCTGCCCGGATGCATTTTCATGTGATCGTCCGCCTGTGGAACATGGTTGCATGCTAGGAAATTGGCGGACAAAGGCCCAGCCGGTTCCGCTTTTTTCGAGAAGAACCGACTGAAGCCTTTGTTGTCTAGGTCAGAGATTGACGGAGGTTGTGCCCTCAGTCGTCATTGTCATGTCCGGCTGGGCGGGACTCGACACTCTGTTGCCCCATCACCTGATACCAGTCGAGCTTGCGGGTCAGCATCATGATCAGCGCCAGGGTGGCGAACAGCAGCAGGGCGCCGAGTAGCAGGGCGATCTCTTCGGCTTGCAGCAGGCTGTAGAGGATGGCATAGACCAGCCCGAGCAGCGCTGCGAAGCCGATCCCCTGCTTCGGGCCACTCAGCACATGACTGAGGTAGAAGCCGTTGAGCAGCACGCTGGCCAGCGCGGCTACCAGATAGGCCCAGCCAAAGCCGAGGTGCTCGGTCAGGGCCAGCAGCACCAGATAGAAGATAGCCAGCCCCATGCCTACCAGCGCGTACTGGATCGGGTGAACCCTCAGCCCCTTGAGCAACTCGAACATAAAGAAGCTGATAAAGGTGAGGCCGATGAAGAGCAGGGCATATTTGGCCGCCCGTTCGTTGAGCTGATAGTGATCCACCGGCTGCACCAGACTGACGCTGAAGGTGGAGAGATTGCTATCGCCCCCGTTCATCATCCGGTTGAAGCGGGTCTCCATGTCGCTGGCGAACCAGCTGGTTTGCCAGTTGGCCTCAAACCCTTGTGGGCTCAGGGTGCGACTGCCCGGCAGAAAGTCGCCGATAAAGTTGGGGTGGGGCCAGTTGCCCGCCAGCTGCAGGGTGCTCTCCTTGCCCAGCGGGACTATGTCGAGGGCGTTCATCCCCTGTAGATTGAGCTCCAGATGGAAGGTGCCATCCTGCTGCGGCAGGCTGTCGATCGGGGCATGGATACCCGCGAGCGCATCACCGAGGCGGGCGCCGGGGGCAAACGGGATCCGCTGTGTGCCGAGTTGCAGTTCGGGGACGCTGTTGATACCGCGGGCATCGGAGAGTACCAGACTCAGGTAGGGTTTGCCTGCCACCAGCTCATCATCCCCGGCGAGCGGCGCGCTCTCTTGTAGTTGAGCTGCTGTCGGCAAACGGCCGGAGAGGGAGAGCCGGGTCTGATAGACCTGCGCCTGATAGATGCCGAGCTTGCGCGGGGTCACCTCCATGATGGCCTGCACGTCCAGCTGTTCCGGCAGCAGGTAGCGGTAGATCTGCTCCTGACGGACGAAGCGCTTGCCCTCCTGCTCGACCGTCACCGAACGGGTATAGGGCTGTACGATAATGGGCCCCATCAGTCGCTGCGGGCCGCTGCTGCTGGCCATGATGCTGTGAATGGCCTGACTGCGGTAAGCCTGACGCTCCCGGTTCAGCTCCATGATGGATTGCACCGGTACCATCAGCAGCAGGCTGAGCAACAGCAGCAGAAAGATCTTGTGGGTGAATATCTGTTTGACCATGACACGTCTCCTTGTTGGATGGAGTGAGTCTGCCGGCCGGACGTGAAGGGGGGATGGGCTTGTGTGAAGTGGTGGTGAAGGGGGATAAAAAAACCGGCATTGCGCCGGTTTCTGGAGGAATTACAGGGTCTTCAGCTTCCCGGGCAATGCGGCCAGCACCTCTTCTTTCGCCTTGAGGGAGGCGAACTGCTTGCCAGGCTTTTGCACCACGGTATGGACGAAGATCAGCTGCTTGCCCGGTTTGCTGGCCCAGCCGACGAACCAGCCGATCTGCTGATCGCGGTTTAGGCTGCCATCCAGCTTCTTCGGGTAGCCCATGCCGGTCTTGCCGTGGATCTGCCAGCCCTCGATCTCGCTCACCTTGAGGATATTGGCGGTGTATTGCAGGGTTTGCGCCGAGACCGGCAGCTTGCCGCTCACCATCTTGCCGAGGAAGCGAGCCTGCTCCTCCGGACTGATGGCGAGGCTGGAGCTGAGCCAGGCCTGGGTCAGACCGTCATGCTTGCCCGGATTGCCGGAGAGATCCCGGTTGCCGTAGTCGAAGCGGTCGACGTATTGCTGGAAGCGCTCCATCCCCAGCCATTCGGTGATCTGCTGGGAGAACCAGACCACCGAGTAGGTTTCCCAGCGGCGCGGGGTGGTGGTTTCGCGCCAGGCGGGCAGCCAGCCGTCATAGCTCGGTTTGTAAGGCAGTGCCGGATGCTCTTCATCAACCAGATAGCCACTGTCGTAACCCATCAGCGCCAGCGGGATCTTGAAGGTGGACGCGGGCGGCAGCTGGCTGGAGCAGTCCCCTTCGCTGGAGAGGGTCTGGCCGTTGCCGTCAGCATAGAGAAAGCAGCCGCTGGCGGCGGAGGCAGGCAGGGCTGCGAGCAGACCGGCAGCCAGCAGGCTGGAGAGAAGCAGGCGGGACATAGCATTTCCTTGAGCAAATGGATGAGAGAAAGCGGCAGTCTAATGCCGTTTTGTGTGGGGAATGTGAAGTTGCAGGGGGACTAGGCGAATGGCAGCCAGAGTTCCGCCAGCGCGCCTCCTTCCGGCCGGTTGCTCAGGGTCAGACGGCCGCCATGCTGGTGGGCTACCTCATGGGTGAAGCTGAGCCCCAGACCACTGCTCTTGCCCTTGTCCGGTCGTGGCAGGGAGTAGAAGCGCTCGAAGATGCGCGGCAATGCGTAGTCGGGAATGCCGGGGCCGCAGTCGGTAACCCGAAAACAGTAGCCCTCCTCCTGCTGGCTGCCGCTCAGGGTGACCTGCCCGTTGGCGGGAGAGAAGTCGATAGCGTTATCCAGCAGGTTGCCGATGGCCTGCTCCACCAGCAGCGGATCCCACTTCTGTTTCGGCGCGCTGGCCAGCTCGGCCACCAACTCGACCTGACGGCGCTGGGCGATGATCTGGCGGGCGTCGAGGGTGCGCTTGCCCAGTTTTGCCGGTTCCACCGACTGGCGATCCAGCCCCTGCCCCGACTCCAGCCGCGCCAGTTGCAGCATTCGCTCGATCAACTGCTGCATGCGCGCGGTTTCCAGATTGATGTTGCCGATAAAGCGTTTGGCAACTTCGGGGGGCGGCGTTTCGGCCAAAATCTCCCCTGCCCCGCGAATGGCGGCCAGCGGGCTCTTCAGCTCGTGGGTCAGGCTGTGAACATAGGCTTCGATATAGCTTTTGCCATCGAGCTGGTGGCGCATGGTCTCCAGCGAGCGGCCGAGCCGATCCAGCTCGACGGTGTGCAACTGCGGCAGCGGTGCCGCCTCCCCCTTGCTGACCGAGTCGGCGTAGTGCACCAGCTTGCCGATGGCGCGGTTGAGCCACCACACCAGCAGGCTGCCGATCAGCAGCGAGATGAGCAGCATCTGGCCGCCGGCCCGCAGCAGCTCCTGTTCCCCCCGCTCGATGGCAGGCATCAGGGTGCGGTTGGGTTTGGCGACGGTGAGGGAGCCGATGATCTCGGCCCCTTCCCGCAGCGGCGCCGCCACATACATGGTCGAGCTGGCGGCATCGTCGGGATCGGTGCGGGTGCTGCGGGCGCCATACTGGCCACGCAGAGTGCGGTAGACATCGTTCCAGCGGGAATAATCCTTGCCCAGATCCGTGCCGTCGGAGTCGTAAATCACCATACCCTTCTGGTCAGTGACATAGATGCGGTACTCCGCCTGCTGCTTGAGGTGGCCATCGATCATCGCATTGATGGGATTCTGGTTGAGGCGGGCGAAGGCGCTGGCCAACCGCCCGTTCATCATATTGCCCTCTTTCAGATCATCGAGCGCGAGCGGCGCCAGCAGCTGGGTCATGTCTACCAGAGTATCCTCGGTGGCGCTGCGCACCCCGGGTTTTATCTCCTCGACGAAGATCTCCAGCACGAACCAGGCGGCCAGCGCGAAGATCAGCAGCAGGCCGCACAGCAGTTGCAACCCGAGTCTCATGCCAGCTCCAGGCTGTAGCCCAGCCCGCGGTGGGTGAGGATCAGGTTGGCTTCTGGATCATGTTCGCGCAGCTTGGCGCGGATGGTCTTGATGTGGGTATCGACGGTGCGATCCAGACTCTCCTCCGCATCCTGCCACACCAGATCCATCAGCTGCTGGCGGGAGTAGACCCGCCCCGGCGCCAGCATCAGGGTCTTGAGCAGCAGATATTCGTAGCGGGTGAGGGCCAGCGGCTGGCCGCGAAAATGAATGCGGGCCCGCTCCTCATCCAGTACCAGCAGGGCGCTGGGCTGGGGGGCAACGGGCTGGCTGCGGCGCAGGATGACCCGCACCCGGGCACACACTTCCCGTGGCGAGAAGGGTTTGGCCACATAGTCGTCGGCACCTATCTCCAGCCCGATCAGTCGGTCTATCTCCTCGCTGCGGGCGGTGAGGAACATCAGGGGAATATCGGTCAGCGCCCTCACCTGCTTGCAGAGTTCGAAGCCGCTGATGTCGGGTAGCCCCACATCGAGGATCAGGAAGTCGGGTCGCGTCTGTTCCAGTCGTGTCAGCAACTGTTGGCCCAGCATGAACCACTCCACCTCGAACCCGTCGGTCTGCAGGGCGTAAATCAGGGTGTCGGCGATGCTGGCCTCATCCTCCACCAGCCAGATGACTCTCTTTTGCATGGCATCCTCGTCGCAAATTGGCACCCCATTCTGGCATCGAACCAAATCGGATCCTATTTGCTGTTTTATTTTTCCGAAAAAGGGGCTAATATTTCGATGTTCTTTCGAATCGAAACTTAAAAATGACCAAACGTAATACTCAACAACGCCGACACACCATAGTGACCCTGGTACAAGAGCAGGGTGAAGTGAGCGTCGACGCCCTTGCCAAACACTTTTCTACCTCCGAAGTGACTATCCGTAAAGATCTGGCGGTACTGGAGACCGGTGGTCTGCTGCTGCGCCGTTACGGTGGCGCCGTCCCCTTGCCGAGCGAGATGGTGGTCGAGGTCAACCCTGAACAAGTTTCGAACCGAAAGTTAGCCATTGCCCGTGCGGCGGCCGAGCGGCTGCGTGATCACAACCGCGTCATCATCGACAGCGGCAGCACCACCAGCGCCATGATCCCCATGCTGGGCAACAAGCGCGGCCTCATCGTGATGACCAACTCCCTCAATGTGGCCGGTGCCCTGCGCGAGCTGGAAAATGAGCCTACCCTGTTAATGACCGGTGGCACTTGGGACCCTCACTCCGAATCCTTCCAGGGGCAGGTGGCGGAACAGGTGCTGCGCTCCTACGACTTCGACCAGCTCTTTATCGGTGCCGACGGCATCGACCCGGAGCGTGGCACCACCACCTTCAACGAGCTGGTGGGCCTGTCGCGGGTCATGGCCGAGGTGTCGCGGGAGGTCATTGTGATGGTCGAATCGGAAAAGATCGGCCGCAAGATCCCCAATCTCGAACTTCCCTGGTCGAGCATCCATACCCTGGTGACCGACGAGGGGCTGGCCAGCGAGGCCAGAGAACAGATTCAAGCCCAGGGGGTGACGCTTATCTGCGCCCCGGTCACTTGCTGACATCGAGCTCTGAACCATCCAACTGACTTTACGATTTGTATCTCAAGGAGAAGTGTATGTGTGGCATCGTCGGGGCTGTTGCCCAACGTGATGTGGCTGAAATTCTGGTAGAGGGCCTGCGCCGTCTGGAGTACCGCGGTTATGACTCAGCCGGTGTGGCCGTGTTCAGCGCCAACCAGCCGCTGCAGCGGGTTCGCCGTCTGGGCAAGGTGGCCGAGCTGGCCAAGGCGCTTGACGAGCAGTCCGTCCACGGCGGTACCGGCATCGCCCATACCCGCTGGGCCACTCACGGCGAGCCCTCCGAACGCAACGCCCACCCCCACGTCTCCGAGCATATCGTGGTGGTGCACAACGGCATCATCGAGAACCACGAAGAGCTGCGGGAAGAGTTGAAGGCGCTGGGCTATGTGTTCAGCTCCGACACTGACACCGAAGTGATTGCCCATCTGGTCCATCACGAGCTGAAGAGCGCCGGCAGCCTGCTGGCCGCCATGCAGACTGCGGTGAAGCAGCTGCGCGGTGCCTACGGTACCGTGGTGATGGACAGCCGCGACGACAGCCGCGTGGTGGTTGCCCGCTCCGGTTCACCGCTGGTGATCGGCCGCGGTATCGGCGAGAACTTTATCGCCTCCGACCAGATGGCGCTGCTGCCGGTGACCCGTCGTTTCATCTTCCTGGAAGAGGGTGATGTGGCCGAAGTGACCCGCCGTGACGTGCATATCTTCGATACCAACGGCAACGCTGTGGTGCGTGAAGAGCAGGAGTCCGAACTCTCCCACGATGCCGGTGACAAGGGTGAATACCGTCACTACATGCTCAAGGAGATCCACGAGCAACCCAAAGCGATCACCAACACCCTGGAAGGGCGTCTGGGCAGCGATCACGTGGTGGTCGAATCGTTCGGCAACGGCGCGCGCGCCATCTTTGACAAGGTGGAGCACGTGCAGATCGTTGCCTGCGGCACCTCCTATCACTCCGGCATGGTGGCTCGCTACTGGTTCGAAGAGATCGCCGGCGTCTCCTGCGATGTGGAGATTGCCTCCGAGTTCCGCTATCGCAAATCGGTAGTGCGTCCCAACAGCCTGCTGGTGACCCTCTCCCAGAGTGGCGAGACCGCCGATACCCTGGCGGCGCTGCGTCTGGCCAAGGAATCCGGCTACATGAGCTCGCTGGCTATCTGCAACGTGCCGGGCTCCTCGCTGGTGCGTGAATCGGATCTGGCCTTTATGACCCGCGCGGGGGCAGAGATTGGTGTGGCCTCCACCAAGGCGTTCACCACCCAGTTGGCTGGCCTGCTGATGCTGGTGGCCTCGGTCGGTCACTGCCGTGGCCACCTTAGCGCGTCCGCCGAGGCTGAACTGGTCAAGGCGCTGCAAGCCCTGCCGCTGCGTATTAAAGAGAGTCTGGCGCTGGCCAAGGATATCGAAACCCTGGCCGAAGAGTTTGCCGACAAGCAGCACAGCCTGTTCCTCGGCCGCGGCAGCCAGTACCCCATCGCCATGGAGGGGGCGCTCAAGCTCAAAGAGATCTCCTACATCCACGCCGAAGCCTACGCCGCTGGCGAGCTGAAGCACGGCCCGCTGGCGCTGATCGATGCCGAGATGCCCATCATTGTGGTGGCGCCGAACAACGATCTGCTGGAGAAGCTCAAGTCCAACGTGGAAGAGGTGCGCGCCCGTGGCGGTATCCTCTACGTGTTCGCCGATGCCGACACCGGCTTCAAGAGCGACGAGACCATGCGGGTCATGAACCTCAACCATGTGGAAGAGGTGATCGCCCCCATCGTCTATACCGTGCCGCTGCAGCTGCTCTCCTACCACGTCGCCCTGATCAAGGGCACTGACGTCGACCAGCCGCGCAACCTGGCAAAATCGGTGACTGTTGAGTAAGTCACTTTCTGAAATGAAAAAGAGCCGCTATTGCGGCTCTTTTTGTTTCGGCTGAGGGGTTACGACAGCCGCAGGTTGGTGATGGTGACCTCATCGAGGGAGGGCACTATGATGCCGCTGGTGATCCCCTTGGCGATGGCCTGGCTGCGGTTCTTCGAGTCGGTCTTGTTGGTCACCTGGGTCAGGTGAAAGTTGACCGTCCGCTCGCTGATGCCGAGGATAGTGGCGATCTCCCAGGAGGTTTTGCCCTCGCTGGCCCAGAACAGGCACTCCTTCTCCCGATCCGACAGTTCGGTCAGGTACTTCATCAGGTCAGGCCGGCTTTTGATCAGTTGCAGCGCGGAGTTGAAGATGTAGCTGGCGCAAAACGACAGCAGGGGAACGTTTTCAAACATCAGATCGGTGTTGGATTTCTCCTTGGTGATGAATGAGAGGATGCCGTGCTCTCCCTGCGGGGTGTGCAGCGGGAAGGAGACGCCGTTGCGCACCCCGAAATCGGCAGCCAGATTCATCACATCGCGGCTGGCGCTGGGCAGCCAGGGCGAGTCGCAGTCGAGCTTGTTCCAGAAGATAGGCTGGGTCTGTTTCAGCCCCAGATAGACCACCGGATCCTGGGTCAGATACTGGTTTTCGCTGTAGGCGTCAAACCAGCTGGTCGGACAGTTGTTGAACAGTGCCACGTGGGATTTCTGCATGCTGATGGGGAAAATAATCAACAGCCGGAAGTAATCAAAGCCCATTTGATGACTGAAGCGTTCCAGTTGTTGCTGGATATCGCTGGTTTTTGTTGCCTTGGTGAACTTGTCGATATGTTCCCAGATCGCATCGTTGAGCATGACTTTCTCCTTTTTCGATCTCTATCACACTGATCGAAAAGATTTTTTCTCGTTATTTATATTTGTGCGGTGGCTATTGGCGCCACTTATTCCGTGCGTGTCTAAAAATTATCCTGTTTTTGTGCATAAAGGCCAAGAAAATCCTCTCGTTGCCAGTCAGCCCCGCATTTGAGATAATGATAATAGTTATCATTAGTAAGATGTATTTCAATGAACAAATTATGGGGTGTGGCCCTGCTGCCACTGTCAGTCCACTTTGCTGCCATCGGGGATGAGCTGGTTGCTCCCGCCCTCAAGAACAGCATAGCTGCCGGGAAAGCCTCCCAGCAGCGGGTGGAAAAAGCCGCCGATGCCGCCGTTGCCGCACGACTGGAGCTGCAAAATGCCCAGCTGCAACTGCGCGACCTCGAAGCCTACAACCGCTACATGCAATCTCTGGTGGCCGATCAGCAAAATGAGCTGGGTAAATTGAGTCAGCAGCTGGAAGCGGTGCAAGAGACCCGTCAGGGCTTGATCCCGCTGATGTTGCAAATGCAGGCAGATCTGGAACAGCTGGTGCAAAACGACATCCCGCTGCGCAAGGAAGATCGTTTGGCGCGGGTTGAACAGTTGAAAGCGACCCTGGCCCGCGCAGACGTTAGCGAGGCAGAGAAATTCCGTCAGCTGCTGCAGGCCTATCAGATCGAAGCCGAGTACGGCAGCCGGATGGACAGCTATTCCGCCGAGCTGGAGCTGGATGGTGCTCCTCGTCGGGTCGATGTGCTGGCGCTGGGTCGGGTCTCCCTGCTGGCAATGACGGCCGATCGCAGTCAGGCATGGCGCTGGTCTGCCGAGGCGAAGCAGTGGCAAGCCCTCGATAGCCAGTGGCTCTCCCCTATCGCCGAGGCGATGGATGTGGCCGCCGACAAGAAAGTTCCCCAGTTGCTCAATGTCCCCCTCTCTGTCAGCCGCAGTCAGGAGGCCCAATCATGAGAGTCACCATGAAGTGGTTCCCCCTCCTTATTGCCCTCTCCTGCGGTACCAACGCCGCTGTCGCCGATGAGTGGCAGCAGCAGGAACAGGCTCGTGAACAGCAGGCTCAGCAAGATCTGGCGACCGTTGCCAAGGAGCTCGGAACTGCCCGTGCCAGACTGGCCGAGGCCCAGCGCCTGAGCAAGGAGCTGGCTGGCAAGTTCGCCAGCAACGAGAAGCAGCTGGTCGAGCTTAACGCCCAGTGGGAGCAAGCCTCCGGCGACATGAACGAGATCTTCGCGGTCTCCCGTCAGGGCGCCAGCGATGCGGTCAAGCTGCTGAGCGAATCCGCCGTCGAGGGCCAGTACCCGGAGCGTCTCGCCCCGCTGAAAGCCATGGCACAGGATAAACAGGTGCCGGATCGTGCCGCTCTCGCCCTGCTGCCCGCCACGCTGCTGCAGGAGATCCGCGAATCTGGCCGGATTGCCCGGTTCAACGGCAAGGTGCTCGATGCCCAGGGGGCTGCCAGCGAGCAGTCGCTGACCCGGGTTGGCAGTTTTGCCCTGCTGGGGAGCGAAGGCTTCCTGCAACCGACCGCCGAAGGCTTGAGCCCGGTACTGGGTCTGCCCGGTAGCGTGCTCTCTGCCGTTGCGGCTTATCAGGGTCAGGAAGGGGAAGCGCTGCCGCTGGATCCTTCTCATGGCACTCTGCTGGCGATGCTGGCACAGGCGCCCACCTTCTGGCAGCAGGTACAACAAGGTGGTCAGGTCGGCGCCATTATCGTGCTGTTGGCTGCCATCGGCTTGGGGATTGCGGCGGTACGGCTGTGGAGCCTCTCCCGCGAACTGGGTCGGGTGCGCCGCCAGCTCAAGAGCGGCGAGTATCACGCCGACAACGCCCTCGGCCGGGTGCTGACGGTGGCAGACAAACACCCCGAGCTGAGCATGGAGACCCTCGAGCTGCGTCTTGATGAGGCGATCCTGCAGGAGACTCCTCGCATGGAGCGCGGCATCGGCATGGTCAAGGTGATCGCGGCCATCGCCCCCATGCTGGGTCTGCTCGGTACCGTAACCGGGATGATCGGCACCTTCCAGGCCATCACCCAGTTTGGCACCGGCGATCCCAAGATCATGGCGGGCGGCATCTCCATGGCGCTGGTCACCACGGTACAGGGTCTGGTTGCGGCCATTCCGCTGATCCTGGCCCACAGCCTGCTGCAATCACGCTTCACCGAGCTTTCCAATGTACTGGAGCAGCAAGTAGCCGGCATTCTGGCCGAGCGCGCCGAGAGCAATAACGGCGGGATGGAGCGAGCAGCATGATGCTCGACATCTGGCAACAGCTGCAGAGTTTCATGGGCCGTGGCGGCCCTGTGCTCTGGGTCATTCTGGCCCTGCTGGTGCTGATGTGGATTTTGATGATCGAGCGGCTGCTCTACCTCAATCTGGGTTTTGGCCCCTTGCAGCAACAGCTGCTCGGCCGCTGGCAGGCCCGCAGCGAGCGCCACAGCTGGCATGCCCGGGCGATCCGCAGTCGCTGGCTGGCGCAGGCGGAGCTGGAACTGAACCGTCATCTGATCTTCATCCGCACCCTGGTGGTGCTCTGCCCCATGCTGGGGTTGCTGGGCACTGTGACCGGCATGATCGGCGTATTCGATGCGTTGGCTGCGGCCAACCGCTTTAACCCGGAGAGCATGGCGGGCGGGATCTCCCGCGCCACTATCCCCACCATGGCGGGCATGGTGGTGGCGCTCTCCGGCGTGTTGTTACTCAGTCGCCTCGAAAGTCAGGCCAAGCGTGCGCTGGCCAAGACCCGGGACGGCTTGCGAGAAGAGAAGGTAATGCAATGAGACGGCAATCCAAACGCCAGCGTGACGAAGTGCAGATCGACATGACCCCCATGCTGGATATCGTGTTCATCATGCTGATCTTCTTTATTGTCACCACCTCCTTCGTGCGTGAAGCCGGACTCGAGGTGCACAGACCCCAGGCCAGTCAGGCCAAGGCGCAGAAATCCTCCAGCATCATGCTGGCGATTGGGGCTCAGGGTCAGATCTTCCTCGACCGCAAGCAGATCGATGTGGAGCGGGTACAGGCCACCATCGCCCGCCTGCTGGCGGAGCAGCCCGATGCCAGTCTGGTGATCCAGGCCGATGAGCGGGTGCCCCACGGCAAGGTGGTGCGGGTGATGGATGAGGCCAAGGCGGCGGGTATCGCCAATATCGCCGTGGCGGTGGCGCCAAAATGAAATACAAGCTGATGAGCCTGGGGCTGGGGATTGCCCTCAGTCTGGGCATCCTGCTGTTTATGGCCACGCTGGTTGAACCGCCCCGGGGGGAGAAGGTGGCGAGCGAACAGAAGCCCATCGTCATCAATATGCAGAGCGAGGTGACCGAGGTGCAGGTGCGCGAGCGTCCGGTGCCGCAGGAACCCGAACCTCTGCCAGAGCCCCCTGCCGCATTGGCCTCCACACCGCTGCCGATGCCTGCAGCGGCCCCCTTGGCGGCCGTTGAGCCGAGTCTGGATCTGGTCTCCAGCCTCAGCGCGGTGCAGGTCTATGCCCCTGGTGTGGCGACCAGTACCGCACCGGTATTGAGTGGCAACTACCACGGCCAGCAGCAGGGTGCGGGTATCGGCGTCGGTGACATGCTGATGCCGTTGCAACGGATCGAGCCGGTCTACCCCTATCGTGCCCAACAGTCAGGGATCGAAGGATTCGTCACCCTGCGCTTTAGCGTGAATGCCGAAGGTGGCGTGCAGGATGTGGAAGTGGTCGAGGCCAAACCCAAGCGTCAGTTCGAGCGGGCGGCCATTCAGGCGATCAACAAGTGGCGCTATCAGCCGAGACCGGGCGCCACCGACAAGCTGGTGCAAGTCATCACGCTCAAATTCAAACTGGAGTCATAACTATGTTGCGGATCTGGATCTGTCTGCTTGCCCTGGTCGGCCAAGCCTGTCTGGCGATGGAGGTCAGCCCTCACTTCTCCCGTCAGCTTGAACCCGTGATGAAGCTCTATCAGTCCGGTCAGTGGCAACAAGCCCAGAGCAAGGCGTCCGGCCTCAAGCCAAATAGCGATGCCGAGCGTGCCTGGCTGGCGCAGTTGCAAGCCTCGCTGGCGGCCAATCTGCAACAGACCGCCCAGGCGAGCCGTTATGTCGAACAGGCTCTTGCCTATAAAGAGTGGCCCGAGCAGCAACAGCTCCAGCTGTTGCGACTGCGCGGCGATATTCAGGCCCAGCAATCCAACTGGTCTGGCGCCATCGCCAGCTACAAGGCGGCACTGGCACTCAAACAAGACGATGCACTGCGCCTGCGTCTGGCCGGCCTCTATTACCACAACAAGCAGTACGGTGACGCCGCCAGCCAGAGCGAACAGTTGTTGAAGAAGGGTTGGCAGAAGCAGGCCGCCATTATTCGTCTCTCCGCCCTCACCGCTCAGCAACGTTATGGCGTGGCTGCCGATCAGGCGGCCGAGTTGATCAGCCACGAACCCAAAGAGAGTAAATGGTGGCAGCAGGCGGTGTCGCTCAACCTCTCCGCCAAACGTGGCGATCAGGCGTTGGCTCTGCTGCAAACAGCTATCGACAGAAAACTGATGGATGATGCGTCTGCCCGCAATCAGCTGATCCGCCTCTATGCCTGGCAAGGGCTGCCTTATCGTGGTGCCCGTCTGCTGGAAGCGGCCATGGCCAAGGGACAGATGAAGCAAAGTGCTGAAAATCGCCAACTGCTTGCCCAATTGTGGGAAGGTGCCCGGGAGTGGTCACAAGCAGTTGATAGCTGGCAGCAGCTGGCCAGCCTACATGGTCAGCCCAAAGCTGCCATGCGCGCCGCCGAACTGATGCTGCAACAGGGCAAGACTGATGCTGCCATGATCCAGCTCGCCGCCATCAAGTCGGTAAAAGGCGAGCAAGGCAATCGTGCCAAAGCGCTGCTGGTGCAGGCACACCTTAATAAGGAGCAGTATGCCCAGGCGCTGGAACTGGCCCGTGAGCTGCAGCAACAGGATAACTGGCAGCAGAAGGCAACCAGCTGGGTCAACTATATCCGGGCACAAAGCGAAGAGTTGAGCAAAAAAGCGGCATGAAAGAGGTGCCAAGGGGCTGTTTTGGGGCGTTCAGTTCGCTTTTTCAGCAAACGAACGCATTTTTGCAAAAAGCTCTTGTCATCCCGGCGCGGCTCCCTATAATGCGCCCCTACCAGCACGGCGGAACACGCCAACCTGATGAGCCAGCTTCC